>SKXF01000052.1 GCA_007128555.1 Clostridia bacterium
GGCTCCCAGCCCGGGCATGAAACCGGGAATGCAGCACACGGCCTTTCCGAGTTCCTCGGGAAGCGGATTGTGGCGGCGCATACCCGGAACCATGGTACCCGTACTGGTCAGCTGGTGCGTCTCTCCCGTTGAGGCATCATGGTACAGCCCCACGACACTGCCACCGTGATTCGTCAGGTGGGTTTCAACGGTGGCCTGGATCAGGCTCCCCGCCACCGCCGCATCAAAGGCGTTCCCACCATCCTTAAGGACATCCATCATGGTATCCGTAACAAGTGGATGCGAGCTGCTGCAGACGCCGTTTTCGCCCTTAACGACCGGGTTCGGTCCCTGGTTGGGAACTGAGCCCATGTTACTACTCATCAAATCATCACTCCTTCTATGAGATGGATCTCATCTATTGCCCTGCCCGGTACATTTGGGACAAGAAATACTGTGGGGTGCCGGGTCAGTTAACCTGCAGACACACATCTGCACCTGTCAGTATTCGTATCACCAAGTGACTTCTTTCCCGTCCGGACCGGTAATCCTCCAGGGAAGGCGACGTCATTTCTCTCATGCAACGGGTAACTGCCGGGGATGTGGACATGCGGTTTCAAGGCGGCAGAGATGTTGATCTACGAGTAGGCCAGCCCTGATTGCCTACCTGGACAGGCTGGATCCACAGGGGTTGATGCATTCACTACGGGAACTCATCCATTCCAACCGGGAATACGCTCTGGCGGCCCCGACGGATCTGCCAGAGTTGTCCTCTACCGGAACCACTCATGGCTCGGGGTTTACGTCCCGACAGGGTCACTGTGACAGGTCGTTGGGGAACGGGATTATGCAAATGGTACCGGTTATTTACACCGCCAGCGGTCGCGAAAAGGCTGAGGGCTTGACCGGGGGCACTGCTGAAGCCGCCGGAAGGCAGTTTTGAAGCGTTCGATATTAAATCGATCGTCGCGTGCACAATACCAGGATGGTCTTGGGGATATAGGTTCCATCAATGCGTGGAACACAAACGCTGCCAGCCCCATTGCATCGGTAGGGCTGGCAGCGTCACGCTATGGGCCAGGAATCTAATCCAGGTCCTTTTTCCCCCTGGATCGGAGGGCGCGGATGACGACCCATAGCAGTAAGATCATCATGGTCATCACCAGCAGTGCCGGAAGAGCGGTGACAAAGGCGATGAGCAAGTTGCCGGTCACATTGAGCACAAGGTTGATGCCGCGATACAGGGCCCCGGTAACGCGGGGACCGAAGTTGTCAAAACCCATGGCGGAGATGGCGGCCGTCGGCAGGGTCTGGGGCCGGATCTCAATGTTGAACGTGGAATAGGAGACGCGGTCGTCCAGGTAGCGGAGGCGTCCCTGCAGGGATTCAATCTGCCCCCGGATGTCCGTGAGGTGCCTGCGCACCGAGAGCATATCCTCGACCGATGAGGCTGCCTCCAGGATGCGGCGGAGGGCCTCTTCCTCACTTTTCAGGTTCTCGAGCCGGGCACTGAGGTCGATGTATTCCTCGGTGACATCGGTGCTCCACATTCGGCTGTATGTCACCACGCCCATGTCCAGCAGCGTTGAGCGGACGACATCAAAGTGTTCCGCGGGGACTCGGGCCGTGATCTCCACCCGGGTGCGGGTCTCACCCATTTGCCATTGGTTGGCATCGCTGACGTAGCCGTGGTGCTCGTTGATCAGGTCCAGCACAGTCTGCATGGACTCCTCCGGGGTGGGAACCTCGAGGGTGATGCTGCTGTTGAGGATCACTTTCTTGAGATCCACCTCGTGGATGTTGCCGACGGCGAGCTCGCCCGAGGTATCGCGAGCCCCTACTCTAGCCTCTTCCTCTACTTCCACATAATCCGCATCTCCTCTAGGGGCTGACGCCGGTTCGGCCATATCGTAGCCGTACATCTCATCCGATCTTGCCGCGCTGCATCCGGCTATGATGAAGGTCATCAGCAGGAAAAGGAGCACATACCTGCCTGTTTGCATACGCATGGTTCTCCCCTCTTTCTGGTGAGGCTTTACTACATTGAGACGCGATTGTTGGGCAGAAAGTTCCGTTGTCAGATCAAGTGCTTGAGCAGCACCCGGATCACGGCAGCGATCGGTACGCCGAGCAGTAGGCCAGGGATGCCAAACAGTGTTCCTCCCGTCATGATGGCGAAAACGACGGCCAGGGGATGCAGTCCCGTCTTGTCTCCCAGGATCCGGGGAGATATGATCAGGCTCTCGAACTGCTGCAGCAGCAGGTAACTGATTCCGACCTTCAGGACCAGGTTCCAGGAGGTGAATGCGGCGACCGCTATGGCGGGTATGGCTCCGATGAAGGGACCGAAATAGGGTATGAGGTTGGTCAGACCGGCGACCAGGCCCAGCAGCAGGTAAAATCGCACGCCGAGGACGGCGAGGATTGCCGTTGCAGACGCTCCGATGATGACGGAGATCAGGAGGTAGCCGTGCATGAATCCGGACAGGGTTTCATTGATGTCATCGAGGACTGCGATCAGCGTCTGGCGGTATTTCACGGGGATCATTGCGTCGAATTTGCGCCGCAGTTCCCTGGCATCCTTGAGAATATAGGCGGCCAGGATGGGGGCGAGGAGCACGCTGACCAGGTTTCCAAAAAGGAACGTTATCCAGGATATGATGAGGTTCAGGTTGGTGAGACGATCTTGCAGGCCGAACAGCGCCCGGCTCCAGGCCCTGCCGGCCGTTTCTTGCAGGAGCCTCGGGAGAATGATGTGGGAGTACTGGTGCTCCAGCTGGGCGAAGAATTGCTGCGTGCGAAAGACGTACCAGGGAATGTTTGCTCCCAGCCGCACGGCTTGGGAGAGAATGAGGGGCACGATGAAAAGAAGGAAATAGGTTGTGATGATGCCCAGAACGATGAATGTGATGGTTATTCCCTGCCGGCGGGTGAGGCCCCGTTTCTCACAGAAGGTCACGACGGGGTTCAGTATGTAGGCGATCAGGATAGCAAGGATGAAGGGGGTCAGGGCGGTGCGCACCCAGTAAAGCAGTGCCAGAAGCAAGATGACGACGAGCAGAAAAACAATGATCCTTGCAGTCTGACCCGATTCTTTTTTCAACAGCAGCCCCCCACCTGGAAAGTGTCCCTTTAATTATCGCAGTTGTTGGCAAAACCTTCAATCAACACACGCCATTCCTCTATTTGCCGGCCCCCTATTGTTGACTTGCCCCGCCCGGGGAATTATCATAATAGAACAGATGTTCGACTGAAGAGGGTGGGTTTCTTGGGGGTTCTGCACATTCAACTGGATGGTCTGTATGCTGGCCTGGAAAAGAGACGTCGTCCTCACCTGGAAACGAGGCCGCTGCTGATGGTCATGGACAATAAGGTGGTCGATTTTTGCGGCAGGGCCCGGGCCCGGACGGTGAAAAAGGGTGTCTCTGTTTCTCATGCGAGGAATTCTGTTCCCGGAGCTGCTGTCGTGGGGCTGGACGTCCGGAGCTACGGACCCGAGCTGGAACTATTGGCCCGCCTGGGATCCGGGATCACGCCCCAGGTGGAGATGGCTGCTCCGGACCGCGTATTTTTGCAGCTCGCCCCGGGAGAGGATCCAGAAACGGCATTGCATGGCGTCCGAAGGGGCATTCCCCGGGGATGTGGACACCGATTGTTCGCCGGTTACGGTGCCAATAAGCTCCTTGCCCAGATCTGTGTTTATGTGCTGGAGCGTGAAGGAGCCGGCCGAGATCCGCTGCCTTCTGAAGATGCGATAGAGGTCCAATTTCTGAGGGTTCGCCCGGACGAGGGAGGGTCTTTTCTTCGCGACCTGCCGGTGTCCTTTTTGTGGACGCTCCCCGGGGCTGTGAGAGACCGACTGGAAAGGTTGGGCCTGAATACGATTGGAGAGGTGGCAGAGGTCGACCAGGAGCTGCTCGGGAGATATTTCGGGCCCATCGTGGGTAGGAGCGTGAGCCGGAATGCCCGGGGAGAGGACTCCACGGTTGTCAATTGCGACTATCCTCCTCCCAGGGTGGTGTGGGACCGGGCCGTTGAATGCCCCTCTTCGAGAGCGGCCCGGGAATTACTCGTCCGGGCCGCTCACTTGCTGGCCCGGGGGTTGCGAGATCGTCAATCCGGGGGGCTGGATCTGAAGTTGAGCCTCCTGGGGGATGACGGGCGCTGGCTGTCCAGGGAGAGACATTTTCCCCGGCCAGTGGGGCGGCAGTCCTCACTGGAGGCTGCCCTCATCAGCCTGTGGGAAAAGATGGCGAAAAAGGTCGAGGTTTTTTCCCGGATTCGAGCGGAGGTCTCGGGCCTCCAGAGAGAGAGAGTGGTCCAGGAGACGGTGTTTTCCCTGGAAAACCGGGAGCGCCGGGATGATGTGCGGGATCTCCTGGAAGATCTCAACCGCAAGTATTCGGCCAGGATCCTGTTCTGGGGAGAGCATTTTCCCGTCAGCTACCGGGAGAAGAGATTGTCTTTTTGGGATCCGCTTCGTAGGAGGGATGATGAAAGTGGGACTTTTGGTGGAGGAAAAGATCGAGGTCTATTGTTCTGGTGATCTACCGGAATCCATCATGATGAGGGGAGAGCGGTTGCGGGTTGCCGAGATCCTCGATGTCTGGAGAGATGTGGGCCGCTGGTGGCTCGGGGAGAGGGAGAAGACCTTCTACCGGCTTGCGGTTGAAAGGGGTGGGGTGCTGGAGATCTATCACCCCTCGGACGATGACTCCTGGATTTTGTACCGGGTTTACGATTGATCCCCATGGGATTTGCTCATTTGCACACACATTCCTATTTCTCTTTTCTTGACGGGGGTAGCAGCGTCGAGGACCTGGTCCGGGTCGCGGCGGCCGGGGGTGTGACGGCCCTGGCGTTGACCGACCATGACAATGTTTGTGGGGCCGTGGATTTTCATCACGCAGCCCGGAAGTGGGGCGTGAAGCCAATCCAGGGAGCAGAGTTCACCCTGAGAGATGGACATCATCTCATCGCCCTGGCAGACGGCCCCCGGGGCTACTCGAA
>SKXF01000170.1 GCA_007128555.1 Clostridia bacterium
ACCTACCTCATGGGCCCCTTTGGGATGATCGAGATCACCCGGGAGGATGACCACCTGGTCCTCAATCGCACCGATGGCCCCTCTACCCCCCTCATTCCCGAGGGCGGACTGAGGTTCCGGGCGGAGGCGCAGGGCCAGGTGATCCGGTTCGATCGGGATGCCAATGACCGCGTCACCTCGTTCAGCACCCTACCGCCGGGCTACACGATGACCGCCGAGAGATATGAACCCCGGCAGGTCTGCCCCGAAGAGCTGGCGCATTTCGCCGGCAGCTACGACAGCGAGGAGCTGGGCACGACATACACCATCACCCCGCAGGATGACGGGCTCCTGATGCAGCACCGACGCCATGAAGATGCGACCCTCGTCGCACTCGATGACGATGCGTTCCAGAGCTCAGACGGCAGGACAGGGAAGATCCGATTCACCCGGGAAGAGGGCAGGGTGACCGGGTTCCTATTAACGGGAGGCAGGGTGCGGAACCTGCGCTTCGACAGGATCGAGAGCTAGGGGCACGGGTTTGCGAGGGGGCGGTGACCTGGGCCAACCTGCAGGTCACCGCCCCATTTGCCAGTGAGGGTCATCAAAGAGGCATGCAGCGTCACTGTACGCCCATTCGGTACGTTCATCCCCTGGGTTGTTGCATCGTATAGCATCCTAGACTCATGCCAGACCCAGGGGTCTACACACCCTTGCCGGCGCAGTATGACCAGCAAGGCTCAACGACTATCGATCACGAACAAGGGGCAACGTCGAGCAATGGATGCTGCCGCCATGCTTGTGACATTCGTCGTATGGGACGGTGATGCACTCAAACCCGAGGCCGTCGAGCTTGTCCGCCGTCCATTGCCCTGAGTCGGCCATGAGCAGCTTGGCTGGCTCAAGGGCAATGCAGTTGAGGTAGTTGTCCCTGGGATCCACATCAATCGGCTCAATTCCGAGGTCGCTGAGGGTATCGAGGAACCAGTAGGGCAACCGGGTGACGTTAATGAGGGCCTTATCATAGTCAATCATGACGATGGCCCCATCAAGATGCAAACTGTGACCTACCAGGGGTACTTCGATCAGTTCCACGTCCTGGTGCTTGAGAACACTGCGGAGCTGGTCGACGCCTGAAGCGTTCTGCCGGGTGCCCGTTCCGACGGCAGCATGGTGCTCATCGAGAAAGCAGAAGCTGCCACCTTCCATGAGCCCATCGCCATGGATGGTCCTGAGGATGGGCATTCCCAGCTCTGACACCTTTCGCGCAATATAGGCCTCTTCTCCGCGCCTGCCTGTGCCATGATCCTCACCAACGGGGCCCAGCCGACCGATCACGATGCCGCCCTTGACCGCCATGGCAGTGTCCCGGGTGAACATGCCATTGGGATTTCTCGGAGCACAGTCAGCGTACTCGACCTGGACACCATGGTCCTTCAGAACAGCAGCCATCCCATCGTGTTCTTCCTGCATCTTCTTAATGTCGGGGGCCTTATCCGATCGGAAGTACCATTGCTCTCGATCATCAATCAGGGCTTCGATGGTCGGGTCGTACTTGTCCTCGGACATGACCTCCAGTTCTGCACCCGGTCTGTGCAGCAAAATGACACGGAGCTTACCGACCTCGTTGTAAATACCCCAGCGCCTGCTCCAAACCCGTTTCTGCATATCTTCCTCTTCAAACACCGGTGTACTGTGCGACGGTATTCTCTGCAGTACGGCATGGTAGTACTGAGGAGTATCCTTTAACGACAATTCCTTCGGCTGCCCTGTTTCTGACATGTTCCGCGCTCCTTCCAGCGACAACGACAGTGTATTGGGTGTCACCACGACAGGGATCTATGCTTCAATGGCCCTCTCATATTATTCACGGCCTGGATGCGATCTCCTTGTGCCAGTTGATGTATATAACTGAACCGCTGTACTGCGTTCCCACGGGACTCAAATGCTACCGGGTCAATGCTGGATCATCTCAATCGTGTTCCTGGTGACGAGAGGTCATGGGGAGGCATTGCGACGCAATCCCTGGCCGGACAGATTCCTATCTTCCGGTACATCCCTGGATTTTGGGCTGTACCCCGTGGGGCACCCGTCAACGTCCCCCTCGACAACGGACGATCGCACGTCAAAATACTCTGCATCGATTCCCCAATCGCAACCCGCCAGGAGGAGCATTCACGCAGGAGATGACCCGATCACGCAGGGAGCCTTTATGCCCCTCTTCTCCATTGGGCACTGATCATCCAACGCCAAATCTCCTGCACCCTCACGCATCCATCTGGTTACCGGCTGTGAACAGGCACTCCATCCACTGCCTCCCGGCGCGCCTTCACATAACTACGGGTTCTGGGGCAACACCAGCTCACCGAAACCCTCACCGCCGGTGATGCGCCCCTCCCTGTAGACCGGCTCTCCCCTGACGATGGTCATCAACACCTGGCCGCCCAGGGTCCTCCCATCATACAGCAGGGCGCCCGGCGCCCCCTGGGTGAACATCGTTTCCCGGGACACAGGGTGCTCGCCCTCGAGGTCCACGACGACCACATCGCCGTCCGAGCCTGGCGACAGACTGCCCTTCTTCGGCCACAGGTCGAAATGGTGGGCGGTGTTTTCAGCCATCAGGCGCACCAGGTCCTCGAGTTCCAGGCGCCCCTGTACCACGGCGTCGATCATGAGCGGCACCGTGGTCTCCAGGCCCGCTGCTCCAGAGGGCGCTTTCCAGATCTCTTCCCATCCGGGTTCCTTCTCCTCCTGGTAAAAGGGAGCATGATCCGAGCCAATAAAGTCCACCGAGCCCCGGGCCAGTTCTCGCCAGAGATGGTCTCTTTCCTCGGCCGTGCGGATCGGGGGATTGATCTTCGCATACGGGCCCAGTTCGATGGCTTCATCCAGGCTGAGGAACAGGTAGTGGGGACAGGTCTCGATGAGCACATTGTAGCCCCGATCCCTCGCCGAGCGGAGAAACGCCACCACCGTACCGCCGCTCACATGACACACAAGGAGCCTGGCGCCTGTCGCCTTCGCCATCTCAAGCACCGTGGCGCAGCTGACCAGCTCATTGGCCACCGTCCGCGAGTCATGATGAGCAACGATGTCATTTCTACCGGCGGCCCGCATCTTCTCCATACCGCGCAGGACCATGTCGTTGGACTCTGCGTGGACGGCTGCGGGCCGCCCCGTGGCCGCCACCCGCTCAAACATCTCGTACATGACGCCCTCATCGGTCGCGGTCACACCAAAGTAATCCTCTTCACGGCCGGGCGTCGCGATATCCTGCAGGAAACACTTGAAGGCAATCGCCCCCGCTGCGGCCAGTTCATCAAGGGAGTCCAGGTTTTCGGTGCCCATGGACCCGTAGAGCCCGAAATCCACGTAGGCGTGGGGAGCACAGAGTCTTTTCCGGTCCCTGAAGATCTCGGCTGAATAGACCGAGGGGCTGGACACCGGGTGCTCCAGCACGGTAGTTATTCCTCCGGCCGCGGCCGCTCGAGTTCCAGAGGCGAAGTTCTCCCGCTCTCCCCCTCCCGGATAGCGAATGTGAACGTGGGAATCAATCAGGCCCGGAAGCAAGAACTTCCCCCGGACGTCGATCACCTCACCGGCCGAGGGGGTGAGTTCGCCCCCCGTCCACGCCAGGACCTTTCCGTCCTTTATGACCAGGTCCGCCTCCAACCGGCCACTGGCTGAAACCAGTGTGCCACCTTTCAACACAAGATCCGCTGCTGGCATCCAGGTGATGCTCCCTTCCATCGATCGTGAGATGAGGTAGGTTCGCCAGGTGGGGACACAAACTCATTGCGCCCGCCTGTATGGCAGCCACCGGAGCAGATCACAAATGACCCTCGCGGTGGACCCATCGTCAGGGCATCACCCAGTTTTGCTTCTCCTTCAACTCGCCAGCCAGGCCGGATTCTGAAAGCATGGCCCTCTGGGCTTCCTCGGTCTCCCTGATGATCTCGTTCTCATCAAGGAAGGTATGCTTCCGGTCCTTCATAACGATCTCGCCATCAATGACCACCGTCTGAACGGCCTCATCGCTGTTGGAGTAGACCAGGTTAATCAAAAGGGCCGTGATCGGTCTCAAACCGGGGTAGTTGCCATCGAGAATGATGACATCCCCCGCCTTGCCCGTTTCCAGCGAGCCAACCTCGTCAGCCAGGTCGAGGGCCTCGGCCGAGCGAACCGTGGCCAGCTCCAGGGCCAGATCCGCATTCGCCACCAGCTGATGACGGTAGTTCTGCTGCTGGGCAAAGATGCAGAACTTCATGGTCTCAAACATGCTCTGGCTGTTGTTGGTCAGGGGACCGTCCACGCCCAGACCCACCTTGCCACCTGCAGCCAGGATGGCCATCAGATCCGCAACCGGCGAACCCTGCCACAGCTGGGCCACCGGGGCATGGGCCAGGCGCACGCCGGCATCGGCCATCCGCTGGGGCTCACCCGGATACAGCACGTTGCAGTGTGCCGCCAACAAGTTGTCCTTAAGTACCCCCAGGTCTTCGAGATAGTATGTAAGGCCTTTGCCGGTTCGATTTACCATGGCCTGGATGTCTCCTGTTGCGATGTGGCAGGCCCAGAGCGTATCCCTCTGCCGCGCGAAGTCCTCGACCTTAGCAGCAGTATCCCGCTGGGCCCTCATGAAACTGATCAGTTCCGGAATCACCGTAAGTCGGTCCGAACCCCACCGCTCATTGAGCTCATCAATCTCAACAGATACATCCTCCCATTTTTCGACGAAACGAGAGGGCGTCGTGGGCAGGTCATTGAGTGCCCGGGCCAGGACGCCACGAAGGCGAGACTCCTTAACGGCCTGGCAGATCCCGTTCATCGACCCGGGATGACTGTGAACCCAGTAGCTCTCTGTCGTGGTCGTGACCCCCGCCCGAGTCAACTCCAGCAGGCTCTGTCTTGCCCCTGCATAGGCCCGTTCCCGGGTCTGGCGTTCGGCAAAACGGACCATGGGCTCCCAGCGCTCTGCAGATACCATGTCAT
>SKXF01000053.1 GCA_007128555.1 Clostridia bacterium
AGCATAGCACACAGACAGACGACTCCCATGATCCTCATCATTGCGGTGTCTCATCTCCTCCCGTTTGCTGACCTCATTGTCGCTGTCCCAGAAAAGCGTGTCAAGACACGAGCAACGGCGCTGGCCGGTATTGACCCTTTCAACCGGCAGCAGGGTGTGAACGGTCCTGTCGCCAGTGGAAGCTAGCCATCCTCCTGTATCGTGTGCAGATGCTACCCTCTCTTACCTCGCTCACGGGCCGACACCCCCTGACGCTGGTATTTGTGCGTATAGGGTAGATCCACGCAGCCATTGATCGCAACCGGTTGATCTGCGAGTTCGTCGTCAGGTAGGGAAGATTCCCTCAACACCTGTTGATGTGCTGCTGAGGTCAGGAATTACTTCCCTGAGCCTTAAGATATCGATGAAGAAGATGTAAACTAAGAGGGAAAGGAGAGGTGATACATGCAAGGTGCGGAGTTATTGGTCAAGATGCTCGAGGCCCATGACGTGAGGAACATATTTGGACTGCCGGGAGATACCAGCATGGCCTTTTATGATGCCCTGAAGGATTCCCGGAGTATTCGCCATATAATGGGTAGAGATGAGCGCTCCTGCGGGTACATGGCAGACGCCTACGCTCGCCTGTCAGGTCGACCCGGGGTCACCGAGGCGCCCAGCGGTGGGGGTGCAGCCTATCTGTACCCCGCGGTGTTGGAGGCTGATGGGTCATCGATCCCGTTGGTCGCCCTCACCAGTGACGTCCCTCTCAGCAGTGAGAATCGAGGCGCGCTGACGGCCATGGACCAGGTCGCAGCGTACCGGACAGCGACGCGCTTCACCAGCCGCCTCACCCGGCCCGAATTCATACCGCACTCCGTCCGCACCGCTTTTCGTGCTGCAACCGGGGGTCGCATGGGGGCTGCCCACCTGGCTTTCCCCGAGGATGTCCTCTCGGGTGCCGTGGAGGCCGATGACGATCTGTACGCATCGCCTGAGTGCAGCCGATTTCCAGCCTGGAGGACGCGACCTGATGCACAGCGCCTGGAGGAGGCCGCGGAGCTTCTGCTCCATGCCGACCGACCCTTGATTCTCACCGGCGGTGGCGTGATTCTGTCGGGGGCGATGGAAGCCCTGCAGGCCCTCGCCGAGCAGCTGGGCATCGGCGTGGTCACGACCATGGATGGCAAGGGTAGCATCCGTGAAACCCATCCCCTGGCCCTGGGCGTCATTGGTTCCAACGGGGGCAAGGCCGCCAGCAACCGCACCCTATCGGAAAGCGATGTGGTACTGGCCATCGGCAGCAATCTTAACTCGACATCGACCTGGGGATGGAGCCTTCTGAAGGATGCCTCCGTGATTCACGTCGACGTCGACCCCAACCAGCTGGACAACAACATAGCGTGCGAGGTGACCATCCAGGCCGATGCCCAGCTGTTCCTTGCCGACCTTGCAGAGGCCACGCGCTCCGTGGATAACAACGGAAGCCGATGGCACCAGTGGGTGCAGACCGCGCGGGAGGATGTTCAGGCAGAGACCGATTCGATCTGCAAGATCAGGAGCGATCAACCCGGTGTCCTGCATCCCGCAGAGGTCATCACTGCCCTGCGAGGGGTGCTGCCCGACGATGCCGTCATCATCGCAGATGCTGGAACTCCGACCCCATACCTGGCAGCCTACTACCCGACGAAAGTAGCCGGCAAGAGCGTCTATGCTGCCAGGGCCCACGGTTCCCTGGGTTACGCCCTGCCCGCTGCCCTCGGCGCCAGCGTGGCTCGGCCGGGATCCCCCATCATCGCAGTAACCGGTGATGGAAGCCTCGGCATGAGCATCGGCGAACTCGAGACCCTGATGCGCGAGGGCGAGGGCATCACGATCTTGCACCTCAGAAACGAGACATTCGGATGGATCAAGATGCTCCAGAGATTGTACTACAGTGAACGTTACTTCTCCGTTGACTTCGACCCCCGGGCCAACTACACAGATGCCGCCAGGGGCCTCGGAGCCAGCGCCACGAAGGTCACCACGCCCCATTCCCTGGCTGAGGCTCTCACGGCCTCGCTGGAGGAAAACCTCTCGTTCATCGAGGTCGACGTGCCGGCGGAGATCGAGGCGACGCCACCGGTGGCGGCCTGGGAACGGGATATCGAGATCCCCGCAGAGCAACGTTCACGCCGGAGTTACTGAAGACTGCAGGGGGGGCATCTTTCCCCGCCCCTCCTGCATGAAACCACCGTACGGACAGGGAGTCACTTCACTACCTGCGGCCCATGATGACCGGAAACCCCAAGAGGAATAACAGCAGCAGCAGCAGGCGTTCGAAGGGGTCATCGGGAACGACAAAGAGCCCTCCTCTTCCCAGCATGGCATCCACCTCCCGTAGAAACATAATCGCCTCTCACCCATTTTATGTTCAAAGGGGCCAGCCAGTGCCCGTGGAGATGGAGCCGTTCGTACGTTCCCTTCGATCTCAGCCGTCCCAGTGCCGGTCCAACTCTGATCGGCCGGCTCAACCCGTCCGGTATGGGGAGGTTCACTGGCAGCGTGCGGGTGACAGCATGCTTCTCAGGATCAAGAGGGCCGGGACCACGGGGACTTCGTCGTCGCGGTAACCGCTGATGGAAGCCTCGGCTTGAGCGTCGGCAAACTCGAGATCCTCATCCGCGCAGGTAGGGCAGGGCATCACGTGCCTGCATCTCGGACACATGAGACGTTCGGATGGACACGGTGCGCCAGACATCGTACGACAGCAAGGGACATGGTCCGTTGGCTTTGACCCCCGGGCAGCGACACAGAGGCCCCCATGGGCCTCGGAGCCTGGAGGAACATGCTCTTCGATCGAGGTCGACGGAATGCGGAGATCGAGGCGACCCATCGGTGGCGGTCCGGGAACGGGGCATCGATCTCCGCGAACAACGTTGCTGCGGAATCACTGACTGCAGGAGGAGGATCCTTCCTCGCCCCTCCTGCTCTGAAGCCACCGTACGAAAAAGGGCCTGGGGCGGATGATCACCGGTGTTCCCTTTTCCACCCGCTCGAAGAGCTCCCCCACCGCATCATTGTGCATCCGGATGCATCCGCCGGATACGAACCCACCGATCGATGAGGGTTCGTCCGTTCCGTGAATGCCAAAGCGAAGCCCATCCTCATCACCCGGAACCGAGAGCCCGAGCCACCGATGGCCTAACTGCGGGTTGGTCTCTCCCGGTTTCAGAACCTCCCGGACCACGATGGTGAAGCGTCCCGTGGGCGTCATCTCGGGCTCCCGACCCGTACCCACATCATAGGACGTGACCTCACCGTTCATGTAGTGGTGAAGACGGTTCCTGAAGGTGTCCACGATGATGTGCTCACCTGTCTCGGCAGGGCCGGGACTCCACAGGTGCAACCACCAGACAAGTAAAATCACGGCCGCCGACATCGTTGTCATCAGCGCTGGTTTGTACTTCCGTCGGATTCGCATAACACACATAGGATGCCAGCAAGCGGGGCAAGTTACGCGGGCAAGATAAAGGATCCCTGGAGGACGTGATGAACAGACGCGATCGACAAGCATCGGCCCTCATCATCACTGCAGTGGTGATCACCCTGCTCATAGCAAATATTCCAGCCGAAGGAGAACCTGAGCCTCCGGCCTCCCCCTACCTATACTGCGAACTGATTGAGAAATGGGCTGCAGAGTACCAGGTGGACCCTCACCTGGTGGCGGCAGTCATTGAGAACGAGTCCGCCTTTGATCCAGAACGGCTGTCTCCCGAGGGTGCCGTGGGCCTGATGCAGATCCTTCCCTCCACGGCCGAGATGAGCGCGGGGCGCCTCCAAATGTCTTCGTTCACTCCGGACAGCCTCTGGGATCCCGCCGTCAACATTCAGCTGGGGACCCACTATCTGGCGACCTTGCTCCAGGACTTTGCCGGCGACGTCGTCGCAGCCCTGGCGGCCTATAATGCCGGGCCGGGTCGCGTATCCGAGTGGCAACAGATGGAGCGGTGGCAGACCCGATCCGGCATCGACCGGATCCCGCTGATGGAGACCCGGAGCTACGTGATGCTGGTCCTCGAGGATTACGAGCGATACCAGCAAGGCCGTTCGGAGTGAAGGCCTGCAGGAATGGCGGCCGCCTGAGAAGAAAACCCTAGGGAACTTGAAACGAGGAGGGAAAGACCATGGAATACGATCCACTCCTTCATCCGTACCCATCACAGAGAATGACGCATTATTCCCGAAAGGGGATGGTGGCCACCTCCCAGGCCCTGGCAGCCCAGGCCGGGCTGACCGTACTGCAGAGGGGCGGCAACGCCATCGACGCTGCTGTGGCCACTGCCGCCTGCCTGACGGTGGTCGAACCCACCTCCAACGGGATTGGCAGCGACGCCTTCGCCCTTGTCTGGACCGAAGGCCGACTGCACGGTCTGAACTCAAGCGGACCGGCTCCCGCGGGCATCTCTATCGATGCGCTGAACCAGGCTGGGCACCGGGAAATGCCCCGATTCGGCCCAATCCCCGTCAACGTGCCCGGGGCACCCGGGGCCTGGGCCGCCCTGACTAAGCGTTTTGGACGCTTGCCCCTGACTGAGGTTCTGCGTCCCGCCATTGAGTACGCCGAGGAAGGTTATCCCCTCTCCCCCGTGCTGGCCAGAGCCTGGAACGGAGCCTACAACAGGTACCAGGACGTTCTGAAGGGCGACGAGTTCCAGGCCTGGTTTGACACCTTTGCCCCCGGCGGGAGGCCACCGGACACAGGCCAGATGTGGCGTTCACCCGACCACGCCCGCACCCTGGCATCCATCGCCGAGACGGGGGCGGATTCCTTTTACCGGGGCGAATTGGCGGAGCGCATCGACCGCCTGTTCCGGGAGTGCGGCGGATACCTTCGAGGGGAAGACCTGGACGCGTTCGAACCCCTGTGGGTGGAGCCCATAAAGGCCAATTACCGGGGGTATGACGTGTGGGAGATTCCGCCCAACGGCCAGGGGCTGGTTGCCCT
>SKXF01000029.1 GCA_007128555.1 Clostridia bacterium
CATCTGCCGGGCCTTCCCCTGTTCCTCCGCGGTAACATCTATGAGAACGCCCACCAGGAGCCGTTGTTCTTCCATGAAGGAGACCACCTGCTCCGTCGTCAGGCCCCGGTCCTCGCGGGTCACGCGGATCCGCAGGGAGGTCCTGCTGTCCCGAACCCTCTCGAAGTGATCCACGGGCATCAGAACCGAGAGATGCTCATTGACCAGGGATGACTCCTGCGCGCCGAAAATGTCCCTGGCTGCCCGGTTTGTTTCCAGGATGGTCAGGTCCAGGTCCGTTACGATCAGGCCCACCGAGGGAAGGGCATTGACCACGATATTAAAGATGGACTCTGCCTTTCTGCGCATGTAGGGGATGCACATCTGCAGATCTGCATAGCCGCGGTAGACAGCAACGGCCTTGTCGCGGCAGGAATCGAAACCGCAGGCCCCACAGTTCAGCTCATCGTCCGGGGAGAACTTGCCGGTGCCGGCCAGGATCTCACGGATTTCCTCCTCCGTGGGCACTTCCTGGTTGGGCCTGCGATCGTCAAAACCCCGGGACAGGTCTACCCCGACGACGGGTGCCCCTCCCTCCCTATCCTCCGGTGACTCATTGACATAGTCGATAATGCGTCCCCTTCGGGCATGGAGGGCCTCATCGGTGGATGCGCCTGGGCCGGCAATGCATCCTCCTCGACACACCATCATCTCGATGAAGCTGCAGTCTACCTTCTCGCCGGCCTCGAGGCTCCGGATCATGTCGATGCATTCCTCGATCCCCGTGACCAACAGGCGATGGGGAGCGAGGACATCGGCATCACCGAAGGCCGTCTTCAGGAGACCTCCATCCAGGGGAAACAGGCGGGCCGTTCGGGGTCTCGGGCCATCGAAGCCTTCCCTGGCATCCGGTCGGATCCTTGCGTCGGCGTCCTTCAACCACGCCTCGATCTCGGCAAAGGTCAGGGCCAGGTCCACCTCCGGGTGTTCATCGGCCTCCTGCTTCTTGGCCAGGCAGGGGCCGAGGAAGACCACCCTGTCGCCGGGATGGTGGTGCTTGATGAGCCGGGCATGGGCCACCATGGGGGACACGATGGGCGAAAGGTGATCAATGACCCCGGGGTAGTGTTTTTCCACCAGGTTCACCACGGCGGGACAGCTGGTTGAGATCTGCGGTTCCGGGAGATCGCCCCGCTTCAGCAGGTTCAGATGCTCCCGGGCCACCATCTCTGCACCCAGGGCGGTTTCCTGGACCGAGACGCTGCCCCGCGCACGGAGCAGGCGGGGCAGCGATGGCGCATCGATCTCCTCAGACAGGGCTCCCGGAAAGGAGGGAGCCACACTGAAGTGGACGCGTTCACCCTGCTGCATCCACCGTTTCAGGGTATCAAGGTCATTGCGAACCTGCTTGGCACCCTGTGGGCACACCCGAACACATTCTCCGTCAAGGATGCACATTTCCTCCATGACAGCAGCCCGGATGGTTCCCGGTGTGCCCGAGCATCCCTCGGTGAAACGGATGACATGCAGCGGGCAGGATCTCAGGCAGCGGTAGCAGTCCTGGCACTTGGCCTCGGCGGTGGTAATCACAGCCATGTCAGTCACCCCTCGCTTTTCCCGAGGACTTCCCGGCGAAAGATCGCCGGTATCGTCTCCGCTGTGACCTCATTGAAGTGACGACCCGAGATCTGCACGGTGACGCCGTCGGTGCACTGCTCCATGCAGAAGCTTCCCTTCACGACGACGTCCTTGTGAGCGCCGTGACATTCAATCAGTTCCTCGAGGCGTTGCAGTACGTCGGGTGCGCCCCTGAGATAACAGGAGCTGCCCACGCATACCGTGATCGTGATCATGACGGGTCATCCCCCATCTCCCCCAGGACATACTCCCGGAATATGGCGTCAATGTTGCCCGGGCTCGCTCCCGTGATGAGGTTCCCATCGATCTTGAGGGAGACCCCCTGGTCGCATTTTTCCAGGCAGAAGGTGGCCGCAAGGCGCACGTCACGACCGCTCTCGCTGATCAACTGGGTCAGGCGCGGTATCACCTCGTAGGATCCCCGGATGTAGCACCCGGTTCCGACACAGACTTCCACCGTACAGGATTCGGCCGATGCATCCACTACCGTGTACGTGGAATCGGCACTCATCCTCTTGCGAGGGGTGTAGGAAGTATGCAGGTACTCATGGGCTACATCGCTGCCGGGCTCACCCAGCCATCGCCTGTAGAGCTCCTCGACAGCAGGATTTGTGTTGGCGACGCGCAGCTGCTGGCGAAGGTCGATATCATATAGAGCCTTCTGACGCTGTTCAAGGACTTCGCCACTCTGCCGGGAGGGCTGTCCGCCCCCGCCGATGCAACCCCCAGGACAGGCCATGATTTCCACGACATCGTAGGACATCTCACCGCTTTTGATGCCCTCCAGGACCTCCCTGGCGCGGCCCAGGCCGTGGACGATGGCTGCTCGCAGGGTGACCCCGTCGATCTCCACCTCTGCCTCCCGCAGGCCCTCCAGGCCGCGGACCTGTTCAAACGTGATGGCCTGCTGGAGGGGCTCGGAACGCACTGCGGCAGCGTAGCGAAGAACCGCCTCCGTGACGCCACCACTGGCACCGAAGATAACTCCCGCCCCCGAGGACAGGCCCAGGGGATAGTCGCACCCCTCCTCGCCGAGCTTCTCAAAGGCGATGCCTGCCTCCTCGATCAGGCGCGCCAGCTCGATGGTGGACAGTACGGCATCCACCTGTTTGACACCATCGCGGCAAAACTCCTCCCGGGTGGCCTCGAACTTCTTGGCCACGCACGGCATGATCGATGCCACGAAGCTGCGATCCGGGTCAATGCCCAGTTCCCTGGCGTAGAAGCCCTTGATGACGGAGCCGAACATCTGCTGGGGTGACTGGCAGGTCGAAACATGGTCCAGGAACTCAGGGAAGTGCTGTTCACAGTACTTGACCCAGGCAGGGCAACAGCTGGTCAGCAGGGGAAGAGAGCCTCCGCCTTCCAGTCGCTGCAGGAGCTCGTGGGTTTCCTCGACGGTGGTAAGGTCCGCCGTGAAACAGGTATCGAAGACGTAGTCAAAGCCAAGGCGCCGCAGCGCTGCAACGATTCGGCCCATGCTTCCCTCGTGGGGCTTCAGGTTGAACATCTCCTGAAGCGATGTGCGGACGGCAGGGGCTACCTGGACGATGGTGACGACGTCGCGATCCTCCAGGGCCTCCCAGACAGCATCGGTCTCCGTCTTCACCGATATGGCTGCGGTGGGACACACGCTGGCGCACTGCCCACAGTGGACACACTCCACCTCGCTCATGTCCCGACAGAAGGCCGGCACGACCTGGGCCTCCGATCCCCGGTTGGCGAAGGACAGGACTCCGATGCCCTGGACCTCTTCGCACATTCGGACGCAATCACCGCAGAGGATGCATTTGTTAGGATCACGGATCAGTCCCGTTCCCGACGCATCCACCGGCTGCCTGGGACGGTCTCGCTCGAAGCGCACCTCCTCGATGCCCAGCGACCGGGCGATTTCCTGAAGGCGGCACTTCCTACTGGCTGCACAGGTGGTGCATTCCCGGTCGTGATCGGCGAGGAGCAGCTCGAGGGTGAGTCTCCGGATTTTTCTCATTTTCTCCGTATGGGTAAAGATCTTCATGCCCTCCGCTGGGGGCGTTGAGCATGCCTCCCGCACGCCCGCTCCCTCGACTTCAATGACGCACATGCGACATCCACCGTACACACTCAGGTCCGAATGGTAGCAGAACGTCGGCAGCTCGATGCCTGAACTCCGGATGATCTCCAGCAGGTTTTCCTCATCGGAGAAACCGACCTCTCGTCCGTTGATGGTGAGCGTCTTCATCTACGACACCTCCTTAATCGCAGCAAAAGGACACGCCGTGACACAGGCTCCACACTGCAGGCACCCAGTGGCGTCGATCTCGAACACCTCGCCGGGCTGTCCGTGGATACAGCCGACGGCGCATTCCGTCTGGCACTTCGTGCATCCCCGGCATAGTTCCGGGTCGATCCAGTACGACATGAGGCCCTTACAGATTCCGGCCGGGCAGCGCCCGTCGTAGACGTGGGCATCATACTCGGTGCGGAAGGACCTCAGGGTGCTCAGAACGGGGTTCGGCGCCGTCTTTCCGAGCCCGCATAGGGAACCCTCTGCGACTCCCGCGGCCAATTCCTCCAGGAGATCCATGTCATCTTTTGTGCCGTCTCCGCTGACGATTCTGTCGAGGATCTGCATCATCCTGCGGGTCCCTTCACGGCAGAGAACGCACTTGCCGCAGGACTCGTTCTGGGCGAATCCCATGAAGAAGCGTGCAATCTCCACCATGCACGTGTTTTCGTCCATGACCAGCATGCCCCCAGAACCCATGATGGTTCCCACCTCGCTGAGGGAATCATAGTCCACAGGGGTGTCCAGGAGATCTTCCGGCACGCAACCTCCCGACGGCCCGCCGATCTGGATCGCCTTGAACTGACCGCCGTCCTGGACGCCGCCTCCGACATCCTCGATGATCTGCCGGAGGGTCATTCCCATGGGAACTTCCACCAGCCCGCCCCGCTCGATCTTGCCCGCGAGGGCGAAGACCTTGGTGCCCGGGCTGTCCTGGGTTCCCTCCTGCCGGAACGTCCTGGCTCCATGGGACAGAATGTGGGGGACGTTCGCGAGGGTTTCCACGTTATTGATGTTGGTGGGCTTTCCCCACAGTCCCGACTGCGCCGGGTAGGGGGGACGGGGGCGGGGCATGCCCCTGCGCCCTTCGATGGAAGCGATCAGGGCCGTTTCCTCGCCGCAGACAAAAGCCCCGGCACCCTTCTTGATGGCGACGTCAAAGTCAAATCCGCTGTCAAGGATGTTCTTGCCCAGGTAGCCCGCCTCACGGGCATCCTCAATGGCCTTCGTCAGGCGCGCGATGGCCAGGGGATACTCGGCCCGGCAGTAAAC
>SKXF01000077.1 GCA_007128555.1 Clostridia bacterium
GCCCACTCCAGGATCGTTTTATAACCCGGAGCCTGCTCCATGACATGATCCAGAAACAGATCGTGGATCTTGCCCCGAACCGGCTCCAGGATCTCTTCCTCCAGGGTAGGCCGGATATTGTCAACCGGATGCACATCAAAGTTACCTTCCATGATGTGAGCAACCACATCCCTGGCATTCTGATTGCCGGCAAAGATCACGGGCAGGTTCCGTTCACCTCCCAACCTGGACCGTGGATCTGCCGACGCAACGTATTCCGCAAGAGCTGCGACATGAGAGACATTTCCCTCGTTGGTGCCCCCGGCCAACAGGACGATGTCGGGTCGCTGGTTGCGGAGCAACCTGACCCTCTCTACCACGCTGCGGCCATCATCGGTGGCGACCACCCCCATCACGATGGCACCCGCTCCCAGGGCCGCTCTCTCAGCACTCTCTGCGGTGATGGACCGCATCAGGCCAACGCACATCATCTGCAGCCCGCCCCCGGCGCTGCTGGTGGCCACGAACAGGTCCGCGCCGGACCCATCAGCGGATCGGGGAGTGATCAGGTAGTCGTCCTCGAGAAACCGTCTCGACATCACCTCTTCCAGGCGCCCCAGGGCCGCCCGCAGGCCAATCATTACATCCTCCTGGGGAGCCTCGACGGTGGTTTTCGCTTCCGCCCGTCCGGTGACCCGGTATTGTTCATCGTTACGTTCGATCAGCACAACTTTCGTCGTGGTGCTGCCCACATCAACGGCCATGATACTGCTGTACGGGAAATCCGTCTCTGTCATGCCGATTGCGTCCTCCAATCCTCGCATTGTCAAAGAATCCTCCGCCTGTGCAGTAGGTCCTGCACGGTCATGTCCCTCGCCATGCCCGATGGTAGGGCCGCACCCACGTAAAAGACGGCAGCCGCAACCAGGGCAGCGATGATAAAGGAGCGAGGGGTCATCGCGTAGGGAACCAGGGTATGCCGGATCAACAGGGTGACCACGATCCACGTTCCCACGGTGCCCACGATGACGCCCAGAAGGGCGGTCAGAAAGCCCTCCTGGAGAAGCATCATCCGCACCTCATCGTTGAACGTTCCCAGGGCCTTGAAAACCCCAAGATCCCTCTGCCTTTCCAGGAATGCCAGCAACAGAACATTCAGAACGCCCAGGGCACAAAAGAGCAGGATCAGGAAGATCACAATCCGGCCCGTGGAGAAAACTCCGGACAGGAGCCCCCCTGCCATCTGCTGACCGTGGATCCGGCTGATCATCGTCGCGCCGGGCAAGAAACCCCTCGCCTTCCTTGCAGCTTCCCCGGGCGCCCCCGAGCTTAACAGGATGAAGTTGCCCCCAGATTCCCCGGCAAGGGGTGGAAGGTGGACCCCGGGCAACCGAATGACCGGGTCACCGAGAAAGGGGTCGTCGGTGGCAAAGAGCCCGCAGACCTGGTAGGTGCCGCGGTGGGAGATTCCCTCCGAATCGAGCCACTCCACGTTGAAATCATGCCCCACTTCAAGGCCCACACTCCGGGCTGCTTCCACCGGGAGCAGGATCTGCCCCTCACCCGTGGGAAGGCTCCCCTGTTCGAGGTGGAGCATGGCAGCGAACCCCGGGGCCGCCCCCTCGTCGAAGGCACCATCTTCCAATCCAAGCAGGTAGTGGTGGCCCAGGGGACTGTAGACCGGCACCCGATGGCCCGACGCAAAGGACCTCACCTCCGGGATGAAGTTCAGCCGGTGAACCTGGTCGGTCGACCACCCCGACTCCCGGAAAGCAACCACGTCAGCGATCATGGGGATCTCTTCCACCTGGCCACCGAAGCTCATCTCAGTGGCCCTGAAATACGCATCAGACAGGACAAAGACCAGCACGCTCAGGGCAACACATAGGGCCATGATCCCCGCCCGCCACTTTCTCCGCCGAATGCTCCTGGCCGAATAGGGGAACATGAGGGTCCAGGTGTTCGTCACAAAGCGGAAGGTGCGGGCGTTCAGGTTCGCCAGCAACCTCACCAGGGGCGATAGTATCATCTCCAGGGAGGTCTGCACCCCCCTGTCGTCCCCTCGTCCGGAAGCCACCTCACACCTCCTCCCTCTCGATGGCCCCGTCACGCATATGGATGATCCGCGAGGCGTAGTTCCTGGCAGCGTCATCGTGGGAGACCACCACGAAGGTCTGGCCTCTCTCCTCGTTCAGGCGGCGAAACAGGTCCATGACCTCTGCACTGCTGTGACTGTCCAGGTTCCCGGTGGGCTCGTCGGCCAACACCACTTCGGGCTCATTGGCCAGGGCCCTCGCCACGGCCACCCGCTGCTGCTCTCCTCCCGACAGCTCGTGGGGATAATGGTCCATGCGGTCGCTGAGCCCCACGGACTCCAGCAGGTCCTTGCATCTCCTGTCCGCCTCCCGGGCGTCCAGGCCGATCAGCCGCATGGGAAGTTCAACGTTCTCCTTCGCTGACAGATCCGGCAACAGGTTGAAGAACTGAAAGACAAAACCCACTTTCGTCCGTCGCATGCGGGCGAGGCTGTTCTCGTTGAGGTCGCTGTACCGTTGGCCCTGCAGCATCACCTCGCCGAAAGTCGGCCGGTCCAGCCCTCCCAGTAGATTCAAGAGGGTACTCTTGCCGCAACCCGAGGGACCGCTCAGAAGCACAAACTCTTCCGGATCGATGCGCATGGAAACACCGTCGACAGCCCTAACCCCCGCACCGACCAGAAAGATCTTGGTGACATCCGTCGCAGTGACAATCGCAGCCTTCTCAGACATCCCTCAACACCTCCATGGTGGTCTGCTTCAGCGCCAGGTAGGCAGGCAACAGGCCGAACAGCCCCGCCACCAGAACCGACGCTCCCACGACCATGAATCCTGTCCTCAGGGTCATGACCCCAACCTCGGCCACGCTCACCGCCGAGAGAGCATACACCCCGGTCACCATCAGGCGGACGGCGAAGAAGCCCAGGGTCGCCCCGATCATCGACATGAGAACTGCTTCAATGAGAATCAGGCCCATCACCTGGTGGCTGGCCATGCCCACCGCCTTGAGGATGGCCATTTCCTTCCGCCGCTGCATGACGAGGACGTACATATCTCCGACCAGCAGAAGGCCGGCGACGAGGAAGATGGCCACAACGAGCAGGGTCGATACGTCGGCGGGCACGGCGCTCTGTCCCCTCTGGTGCCGTCCGATGATCACCTGTTCAGGAACGGTCCGCACCGTTGCCCCTGGCATCTTTTGCTGCAGGCCGGCAGCGATCTCCTTGGCCCGGAACATATCGTCCAGGACCACGTTCAACTGGTAGGTACGCGGCACCTCGCCCGGGGGAGCGATGGTCTCCCAGATCTTCTGCCATGTCCCCGCAGGGATAAAGAGGTCCTCGGTCTCAACATGGTGCTGAACCATGATCAGGGTACCCGTACCGCCGCCCGGACCGGTCTCGAGCACGTATCCCCCGGTATCCGGATCCCTCAGGGGCCGGGCACCGGTGGGAAAGGAGAAGAGCCCCACCACCTGCAGGTCAAATTCCGTGACATCGTCCCAGTTCCAGAGGGGATACCCATCGCCGTCGTATCCAACGAGGGCGGGAACCTCAAGGGTACGGATATCGCCCACCTGTGGAGCGGGATATCCGGGCCTGGTGCCCTCCTCGGGCGGGAAGGCCCCGCGGTTGCCCTGGGCAAGGGCGACCATACTACCCTCATCCCCGGGCTCAAGCCACCGCCCCCGGTCCAGGTACGTTGACATATCCCGCGCCTCATCGAGGCCCGGGTCCCGGGCCCTCAAGGGAGCTGGGTACCTCACCTGTTGTCCCCCAATGCCCGGGATCACCATCCTCGCCGGGAGTTTCAGCAGGGGCTGAACCGCAGCGACACCCGCGGGTAGGTCGCCGAGGTGGTCATCCCCGGCCTCGAAAAACAGGGTCTCTCCCGCAGGAGAGATCAATCCCTCCTCGTAGATGCGCGGCTGGAAGATCAGCAGGTCGCTCAGTCCATAATCACCGCGCAGGCCCCACTCCCAGGGCGTATCCCCGGCAACCTGGGCATCCTCAGCGCCAACGCCGAGACGGCCCGGGTAGATCACGATGTCTGCTCCCATCAATGTCCTGTACTCCCGCCAGGACACCTCCGGATATCCCCCTCCGAGGGATAGAGAGGCCGTCATCACCCCGGCAGCAATCGCCACGCCGATCATCCCCAGAAGGTTCTTCGTCCAGTTGCGCCGAACGTTTCGGACAGCCAATTGCCAGAGCAATACCTTCACCTCGCAGAGAAATCGTCTCACCTACTGCCGCACCAATGCACCGTCTTCCATCTGGATCAACCGGGATGACCGCTCAGCCACGCCCGGGTCGTGGGTGACCAGCACCAGGGTCTGCCCCAGTCGTTCGTTCAGATCCTCCAGGGCCGTCAGAATGTCATCGCTCGTCCTCTGGTCCAGGTTGCCCGTAGGCTCATCGGCCAGGATGACCGCCGGCTCATTCGCCATGGCCCGCGCAATAGCCACCCGCTGCTGCTCACCCCCCGAGAGCTGTCGGGGAAAGTGATCCCCGCGATGCCCCAGCCCCACCATCTCCAGCAGGTAATCGGCCCGCTCGTCCCGTTCGGATCGACTCATCTGGGTGTTGAACCCAAGGGGGAACCGGATGTTCTCTCGCGCCGTAAGATGATCGACCAGGTAGAAGCGCTGGAACACGAAGCCCACGTCGAAGCGCCTCAACTCGGCCAGGTCCCTGCTGCGCATCAGGCCGATATCCCGCCCGCGAAGGAGGACGCTGCCCCTCGTGGGAGGTTCCAGGGCCCCCATCAGGGACAGCAAGGTCGTCTTGCCCGAGCCCGAGGGGCCCATGATCGACGCGAACTCTCCCTCCGCGATGCTCAGGTCGACGCCGCGAACGGCGGTGACCACGCCAGCGCTGGCCTCATACTCCTTGTAGACATTCTGGGTCTCGAGGA
>SKXF01000324.1 GCA_007128555.1 Clostridia bacterium
CTCATGGGAGAGGAGAAACCGGAGGAAGAGCCTTGCAAGCAGACCTTCCAAGCCGTATTGTACGCACTTGTCCCGGTTCCTATACACTGAGATTTAAAATTCTTTACAGGGGAAGGATGTGAAGGCATATCCGAGAATCATTAACAGATGCACGTGTATCGGACGCAAAGGAGGGAAGTGCCTTGAGCGATCAGTCCAGCTGGGGAGACCCCCACATTTTTGAGCAGAATGTCGCGTCCTACGCGGCCCGGTCCGTCGATACCCGGGGGCGCGTTCATCTCGAAAACGGCGAGGCAGATCTTTACCGCACCCCCTTTCAGCAGGACCGGGACCGTATCATCCATTCGACGGCCTTTCGCCGTCTCCAGTACAAGACCCAGGTGTACGTGGTTCACGAGGGAGATTTTTACCGCACGAGGCTGACCCACAGCATCGAGGTGATGCAGCGGGCCCGAACCCTGGCGCGAGCCCTGGGAGCCAACGAGGACCTGGTGGAGGCGATCTCATACGCCCACGACCTGGGTCATCCTCCCTTCGGCCACGCTGGCGAGCAGACGCTGAACGAGTTGATGGGGACGGAACAGGGTTTTGAGCACAACCTCCAGAGCCTGCGCATCGTGGATGAGCTGGAGCTGCGGTACACCGCCTTCAAGGGACTGAACCTTTGCTTTGAGACCCGGGAGGGGCTGGCCCGGCACAGCACGCCCTACGACGACCCCCGGTTGCCGGTGGAGTTTTCCGATCGGCGTCAGCCCGCCATTGAGACCCAGCTCGTCGACATCGCCGACCAGCTCGCCTACTGTACCCACGACCTCGATGATGCTCTCACGGGGGAACTGCTCACCGCCCAGGACGTGGTGGATTCCGATATCGATGTCATCAATGAGGCCTACGAGGTGGCCCAGCGCGAGGTCCGGGGGACGGGAGCCGGGGGGAAGCTGTTGGCCGAGAAGATGCTGGGACGCCGCCTGGTGCGGTACCTCATCGAGCGGTTCAGCGTCGATGTGATCGAGACCACCCGCAGGCGAATCGAGGACCTGGGCGTTGAGACCCTGGCCGATGTGACGGAGCTCGACGTCCCCCTCGTGGGGCTGTCCGATGGGGCTGAGAGATCCTTTGACCAGCTGCGCTCTTTGTTGCTGGAGACCGTCTACTACCATCCCAGGGTGCTCAGGCAGGTATCCAAGGGCAGGATGATCCTCCGGCGCCTCTTCGAGGCTTTCGCCTGCGATCCCAGGATGCTTCACCCGGTGACCCGGGAGCGCTGGGATGCCATGGAGGGGTCTGACCGCCGGCAGAGGCGCATACTATGCGACCACCTGGCCGGTATGACGGATCGTTATGCCATGGATCTTTACCAGTCCATGTTCGAACCCTATGAGAAGGTGCTCCATCCGCGATTATGAGGGAGGTGTTATCGATGCAACAGAACGGTTTCGAGGGGGAGATTCCCGGCCACCCGGGGAAACAGGCGGCTGGGGATCGGCGTCCCCTGGGGCGGCTGGTCGATCAACTGGCTCTCTGGATGGCGGGGGCCGCGGCCATCGGATCGCTCTTCACCGCGCTGGCCTTCAACGTCTCGGGAGCGGAACAGTTGAGCGCCACCCAGATCGCCCTGATTTCAGGTGGGGTCTCCGTCGGGGTCTACCTGGTCGTGCTCCTGGGAGGGCGACACCAGGATTCCGGCGGGTCGTGACGGGGACCGGTCCGGACCCGGGATAATCCCCAGCTGAGCCCCCGCACGCGGCCGGGCTATGCCCGCAGAGACGATGATTTTCCCCACCGTTTCAGGTTCAATATCCGGGGGGTTGCATCATGAGGGGAATTGCTTAATACTAAGTACTAATATCAGGTACTAATACCATTGAACGCTCTTGTGGGGGGGACGACATGCAGGTCCTGGGCAAGGAGTCTCGTCGGGATGAACTCAGTACATACCTGAAAGCCAATCCCTTTCTGACCGACGATGAGCTTGCGCGCAGATTCCAGGTCAGCATTCAGACCATTCGCCTGGATCGAGCCGTCATGGGGATTCCGGATGTCCGGGAGAGAACGAGGCGAGTGGCCGAGGACCATTTTGATCCGGTGCGTTCCATGGGTTCCGGCGAGATCGTGGGGCGGCTGATTGACCTCAAGCTGGGTTCGATGGCCATGTCACTGCTGGAGACCCACGAGGATATGGTTTTCGAGAGAACCCGGGTGGTCCGCAGCCACTTCATCTTCGCCCAGGCGGATTCTTTGGCCCTGGCAGTCATTGATGCGGAGGTTGCGGTCACGGGGCTGGTCAATGTCAAGTTCAAGCGCCCGGTCACGGTCGGAGAGGAACTCCTCGCAAGGGCAGAGGTTTTGCAGCGCAAAGGAGAAGATAAGTACGTGGTACTGGTGGAAACTGAGGCGGAGGGTCAGAAGATCTTCCGGGGCAAGTTCGTGGTGTTCGTTATCGATAAGGGAGGCAGGGAGTCGTGAAGATCGCGCTGGACACTATGGGGGGCGATGCTGGGCCTGGGGTGGTGTGTGAGGCAGCGGTTGATTTCCTCGCGAAAAACACCGAAGCTGGGCTGATGCTGGTCGGACCGGAGCAGCAGATTCTCGACCTTCTCCGGGATGTGGACGGGGGATTTGACGCCGACCGACTGGAGGTGAAGAACGCGGGGGATTTCATTGGGCCTGAAGACGAGCCCGCAAGGGCTATTCGGACAAAGAAGGCATCTTCCATGGTCCGGGGCCTCAGGGCCCTGAGGGAGGGTGAGGCCCATGCCATGGTCAGTCCGGGCAATACCGGGGCTCTCCTGGTTGGAAGCATGATCATCCTGGGGCGGACCCCTGGCGTGGAGCGCCCCGCCCTGGCCGTGGAGTTCCCGTCCATCTGGACAGGTAGCACGCTGCTCCTCGACCTCGGTGGCAGCACCGATGCCAGGGCCCGACACCTGTGTGACTACGCGATGATGGGGATCACCTACGCCAGGGAAGTGATGGATCGGGAAGTTCCCAGCTTTGGGCTACTGAACATTGGTACCGAGGAGAACAAGGGAGATCAGCTCAGGCTGAAGACCTTTCCCATGTTTCGCGACCTTGCCGGCGACTACGCTGGCTGCCGTTTCGTTGGCAATGTCGAGACACGGGATCTATTGAACTGTCCCGCCGATGTGGTGGTGACCGATGGGTTTGTCGGAAACATGGTGTTGAAGACCGTCGAGGGCATGGAAAGTGCCCTTATGGAGCTCATCAGCCGTGCAGCGAAGGGGTCCCGTGAAGGGTCTGATGAAGACACCTCGCTGCGAAGCCTGATGGAGCGCAAGCTGAAGCAGTTCGATTATCGCAACTACGGGGGTGCTGCGCTCCTGGGGGTCCGATCGATGGTCATCAAGTGCCACGGCCGGTCCGGCCGCCAGGCGATCGCAAATGCCCTGGACAAAGCATACCGGGCCGCGGTGACGCGGGTCCCAGATCTCATAGAGAGTTCCCTTTCGGAAAGGTCGGAATCGGTATGATGGAGCGCAATGCAGGAATCTGGGGGCTGGGCCGGTTTGTCCCCGAACGGGTGCTGACCAACAAGGACCTGGAGGAGATGGTCGATACCACCGACGAGTGGATCGTGACTCGCACGGGGATCTCAGAACGACGGATCGCCGATGATGATGTCGCCACCTCGGATATGGCCCTGGCAGCCACCCGGCAGGCCCTGGACCAGGCGGGACTCACCGGTGCGGACGTGGACATGATCATCGTGGCAACGGTGACGCCGGATATGTCCTTCCCCGCCACGGCCTGTCTCCTGCAGGACGCGCTCGGCGCCAAGGGGGCAGCAGCTTTCGACTTGCAGGTCGGGTGTACCGGGTTTGTCTACGGGTTGGCCGTCGCTGAGCAGTTCATCGCCAGTGGGCAGGCAGACATCGTTGTCGTGGCCGCGGGGGATATCCTCTCGCGGATCACGGATTGGGAGGACCGCGCCACCTGTGTCCTGTTCGGGGATGCTGCCGGTGCGGCCGTCATCGGCCCCTGCCGCCCGGGAACGGGGATCCTGAGCACCTACCTGGGTTCCGATGGGAGCGGCGCCGACCACCTCAAGATGCCAGGTGGGGGATCGCGCCATCCCTCGACAGCCGAGACGGTGGCCGACCGGCTTCATTACCTGCACATGAACGGCCGGGAGGTTTTCAAGTTTGCCGTTCGGGCGATGGGCCGTTCAGCCCACGAGGTGGTCTCCAGGGCGGGCCTGAGCTTTTCCGACATCGATTGCTATATACCCCACCAGGCCAATCGCCGGATCATCGACGCCTCGGCGGCCCGGCTGGGGATTCCCATGGAGAAGGTCTACATTAACCTGGACCGGTTTGGCAACACCTCTGCCGCCACGGTTCCCACCGCCCTGAGCGAGGCCTGGGAACGAGGCGTGGTCGCCCCCGGCGACCACATCCTGGCCGTGACCTTTGGCGCGGGTCTGAGCTGGGCTTCGGCGGCAATAAAGATGTTACAGGAGAAGGATCGCCTTGCCTGAGATCATCGTGGTGACGGATTGCTCATCGGACATGGCGCCGGAGAAGGCCAGGGCCCTCGGGATCCGGCAGGTGCCCATGACCACCTATATTTCGCGGGGGGCGTCGCCCCTCCCGGATTTAATGACGCCCGCGTCTTTTTGGGGCGAGCTGAAGACCGCCGGGGGACCGGTTCGGGTGGCCCAGCCCACCCCGGGCGACTTTCACAAGATCTATCGCGACATTCTCGAGACCTCGGACGCCGACGTCACGATCCTTTCCATCCACGCCGCGGGCCGTTTTAGCGGGGCGCTTCATTCGGCCCACCTGGCAGCGGAGATGTTCAGCGGTGCCCGGATCCGTGTGATTGATTCGGGGCTGGTCGGACCTCCCCTGGGACAGGTGGTCGTCGAGACCGCGGCCCTGGTCGGCGC
>SKXF01000413.1 GCA_007128555.1 Clostridia bacterium
AAGGCGGCACCGCCCATCCAGGGCCGATGGGAGAAAGCTGCCGCTGCGATCATGAGCACGCCAAGGGAAAGATGGAACCAGGCCACCGCCCGTGCCCACACCCGGCCCTTCAATGCGACCAACCAGATGACGGCCAACCCGAAGGCCAGGAATCCCAGCCGGGCCAACCAGGCACCCTGGAGGCCCTGGGCCGCCGACTCACTGGTCGTGTGCATCAACGGCGAATAGTCCCTGGGCATCAACTGGGGGGCAGCCCACAGTGACAGGGCCGAGAGGGCCAGCAGGAGCAACACGCCCCGTGCAGAGGCCCGCTGGTCATGTTCGACCGCGGGGGACATGAAGGTCCTCACCCAATGACGCATCGCGCACCTGCCCTTCAATCACCTGGGAAACGTTTGCTCCGCCACGATGGTAGATTGAAAAGAGAGGGGTGTCATCTCCAGCAGCTTCGTACGTCCTGTGCGCACCAGGAGGCATGTTCAGGATATGGAGGTCATGACCGGCCGGAACCCTTCACCGGACCAGCCCTGCCGGAAGGGACATCGCCATGGCCGGCGAGGCCCATTCACTCAGGTGATGCATCACCGGCGGACATGCCGCGCGATGCCGCGTAGTAGGATGCCTGGGTCCGGTTCTTGACCTGCAGTTTGTCGAGGATACGACTGACATGGGTCTTGACCGTGTTCTCACTGATGTGTAGCATTTCGGCGATCTCCTTGTTATCCAGGCCCGTTGCCAGGACGGCCAGGACCTCGGACTCCCTTCCGGTCAGGCTGCTCAGCGGATCATCATCGGGTTGGCCGGCAATGAGGTCAATGATGGCCGGGTCGTAATAGCTTCGGCCACCCGCCACAAGCCGGACGGCCCGAACCAGGTCTTCCGGCAGGGCATCTTTCAGAATGTAGCCGCTGACTCCCTCACTAACCGCGGCGGACACATCTCCCCGCGATGCATAGGCCGTGAGAATGACGAACCTGGCATCGACGGCAAGATCTCGGGCCTGCCTGACCATCTCCAGGCCCCCTCCTCCCGGCATCTGCAGATCAACCAGGACCACATCGGGATTCTCCCTTTCAACCAGGCGAACACCCTCAGGGGTCGAGGGCGCTGTCCCCACAACCTGCATGTCGGCCTCTTCCTTGAGGACCTGGGCTACTCCCTCCCTGACCACCGGATGATCATCCACAATGGCAATCCTCATCCCGTCCTGCCCTCCTTCCACGTCTCCAAAGATGGAATGTCGCAGGAAACCAAAGTGCCCTTTCCGAAGCTGCTCTCGATCTTAATCGTCCCGCCCAGCTTGCCGACGATCTCTTTCATGTTCGCCAGGCCAAGGCCGCTGTCTCGGCGGCCATGGTCGGCAGACGCATCAAACCCCAGGCCATCGTCCCTTATGGTCAATGTGACCCGTTCGTCATCGCCTACAATGCGAAGGGTCAACACATTGCACTGGCCATGCCGGATCGCGTTTGCCGTGGCCTCGTGAATGATGCGATACAGCGACTGGTGCATGCTGGCACTGATGGCGTTGAAACGACCCTCAGCATGGAAGTCCAGCTCGACACCGTTCAGATTGGCCACCTCTTCGAGGTACTGCTGCACCTCGGTGATGAAGGGTTCCGGCTCGCTTCTGAGCGTTCTCATCGAGTAAATGGCAGTCCGGAGGTCCCTCATACCTCTCTGTGCCATCCTCTGCAGCAGCCTCACCTTGTCCCGATCTTCTTCCTCCCACCCCTTTTTCGTGATCAGCGAGTTCAGCCCATACACCACCCCGAACAGCTGCTGCGTCACCGTATCGTGCATCTCCCGGGCAATCCTGTCCTTCTCCTCGGTCACGATCAGATCCTGCGCAACCTGTTCCAGGGCATATCGTTCAATGACCGAAGCGCAGAGCTTGGCCAAAAACTTCAAGGTCCTCCTCGTACCGGCCTCAACGGGTTGGTCCTCCGCAAAGAACGCGGAAAACAGGCCCATCACCTTGGAATCGGATGTCACCCTTATTGCGACGAGGGTCCCCCTGGCATCGTCGCGACCGACGGGAAAGCCCTGCGTGATGATCTCCGTTCCCCAGTGTCGCTTCGCTAGCAGGTGTCGCAGGTGTGCTTCCCAGCTGTCCTGTGGAAAGAGGTGGCGGGGGCCTCGAACCCTGTAGTGCACCTGCCCGGTTCCCGCCTCTTCCTCCCTGATCCAGACAATAACTTTCGTGGCGGTGATGAGTTGCCTGGTGTAAGCGGCGAAGAGATCGGCGATCTGCCCAATGTCGTCCCGGTGCGAAAACATCTCCACGGACTCGTAAAGGGACTCGATGTGATTGATGTGCTGTTCCATGACAGAAGCCTGCTCAGAAAGCCTGTGAATCAGGACATTGTAAAGCTTGGCCACGAGGGTGATGAGAACAAAAACCAGGAGATTGGAGGCCTGTCCCCAGGACACGAACTGCTCGCCCTCCCCGTAGAAATTGAACTGGTGCAGCAACGAGGCGGAGCCAAGGAATCCAGCCACCATGATCCAGGCGAAATAGCCGGGTTTCAGGGTGGCCGCCAGCAGGATGGGATTAATGGCATGCCACATGAAGGGGCTTTCGAGGCCACCGGTCAGAACCAGGAAGAAGGCGAAACCGAGGGTTTCCATCATGATCAATCGTTTTCTCGTAGCGACCTCAGCCTCGGGTGCGGTATAGGCCTTGAGGAACAGGTACGATTCGATGGCCAGGCACAGCACCAGTCCTCCCTTGATCGACAGCGATGACGGTGGCGGACCCACCAGGTAAAAGACAGAGGTAATGAACCACGAAGTATAGCGGTAATACCCTATGAGGGAGATCATGACCCCCTCACCGTCGCCGAGAAGTCGGTTCACCGCGTTTTCATAAGGCCATTTCAACATACTTCACCTGTTCCACGTTAAATGCCAGTCCATGGCCGCATCATGAAGCATCAATGCTGACGTTGTTACTGTTGTTAGCAAGGTCCGGCGGACCACCTGCTCACCTAGCTCCGAGGGGTCAACACGAACCGTCCCCGCTTGAATCCCTTATAATAGGATTTCATCTCTATAATACCATAAGTCTGTCCCCAACCGTCCATGATGCATCGCTTCCGTACGGGCCAGGATGCGCTTCGTGTGGCTCCACCGGGTGTTCTAACACGTTTCAAGCGATGGCACGTGTTCGGACGCACGGGACAGATCCACTGCAGTGGCACTACGTTGATTATCGGAGTCTCGGGTCCTTTCATGAATGCGGGAGCGTTCTAGAGGTCTTTGTCGCGGTGATGCAGAAAGGCCGGTGGGGCCTGTTCAAAACCTTCTATCGCGAAGGGCTTCAGGGTCCGATCCTCCGCTTCAACCGTTCCGGACCGTCGCCTCGCTTCAAAGCCCGTGGCAATGACCGTCACCACCAGCTCGTCCTCGAGGGACTCATCGATGGCTGCACCGAAGATGATGTGGACATCCGGATCGGTGACCTCCCGGATGATCTCTGCTGCCTCATTGACCTCCAGCAAGCCCAGCGAGGCGTCCCCGGTTATGTTCAGCAGGAGCGCCCTGGCTCCATCAATCGACGTCTCAAGGAGGGGACTCAAGATTGCATGGCGTGCCGCCTCTCCTGCACGTTCATCACCCGAGGACCTCCCGATCCCCATCAGTGCAGGGCCGGCCCCGATCATCGTGGCCCGAACGTCGGCGAGATCCAGGTTGATCAGCCCAGGTACGGCGATGAGGTCAGAAATCCCCTGGACCCCCTGCCGCAAAATGTCATCTGCAACTCTGAACGCATCGATGATAGACGTTGTCTTCTGCACCATCTTCAACAGGCGGTCATTGGGGATGGTGATGAGCGTATCGATGGACTCCCTCAGGTTCTGCAGTCCTTCCTCTGCCTGGCGCATTCGCCTCGCACCCTCGAAGGTGAAGGGCCGGGTGACGACTCCAACGGTCAACGCTCCAATGGAACGAGCCACCTCAGCGATCACGGGAGAGGCTCCCGTTCCCGTCCCACCACCCATGCCAGCCGTGATGAAGACCATGTCGGATCCGTCGAGGGCTTCTGCCAGTGCGTCCCTGCTCTCCTCAGCCGCCCGGAGGCCCAGGGAAGGGTCTGCGCCGGTGCCAAGTCCACCCGTCACGCACCTTCCGATCTGCAGCCTGTGCTCGGCCCTGTTCACGGCCAGAATCTGGGCATCCGTGTTCACCGCAATGAACTCCACGCCACCCACGCCAGCCTCAATCATCCGGTTCACGGCATTGTTGCCCCCGCCTCCCACGCCGAGGACCTTGATCGCAGGGAAACCTGGATTGTCGACATCTCGCTCATGCATGCCGCTACCCCCTCGACCAACTCCGTCAGACACCGTCCCGCCGGAGTGAGGCCCTCGTGCACCATGATCACGCAGCGCTCCCAGGATGACTCGCGGATACTCCATACCTATGGAACAGGGAAAGGGATCACCTACCACACACCCAGAGCTGACCGGAAGCTAGATGGGTCGCGTAGGCGCCCTCTCCCCTGTTGGGCCCTGGGACACCAGGTCCCAGGGCCAGTCAAGAACCTACCAAATCGCACAAGCGAGGATGCCGTCCACTCGTTAGCCTCTTGTGGCTGGCCCTGCCTGTAACTGGTCCCAGTGTACAAGAAACGATGCGACGGCACATCATCCTTTGGGATGATTTCCGCGCTGCACCCGGAGTGACGACGAGCGATCTGCGGGGGTAGCCGCTACTGCGACGAAGACAGGCTGGTTTCTGCGTCCCCGGAATGACGAACTCATGGCCATGCGAGCTCACCACGTTCGAGCTCTCTCTAGCCAGAACACCGTATGAAACATAACACGGTAGCATTAATACAATATGTTAACTGCGAGTGAGAGGAGGACCCAATCACCATGATGGAAAATACGAGGGTTCCAG
>SKXF01000222.1 GCA_007128555.1 Clostridia bacterium
AGGGATGAAGGCATGCGCATGGAGGCCATCGATTACTTTCAGAAACCCGTCAGGATTTCCGCACTCGTCTCGGTGATAGAGAAGGCCCTGGACATCAAGACCAATCGCATTTCTGTGGTGGTGGCTGATGACCATGCTGTGGTCAGGGATGGAATACGTGCCCTTCTGAATCTTCACCGGGACATCGCCATCATCGGGGAAGCCGTCGACGGCAAAGAAGCCGTGGAGAAGGTACTCAGCCTGTCGCCGGACGTGGTGCTGATGGACATCATGATGCCCCATATGAACGGTCTCGAGGCTGCAAAGCACATCTGCAGCAAAACGGAGAAGTCTCGCGTGTTGATGCTCAGCCAGTACGATGATGAGGAGAACGTTCAGGCCAGCGGAGAAGTTGGCGCCCTGGGTTTCATCTCCAAGCGCGATGCCAGTTCCCGGTTGGTAAAAGCAATCAGGGCTGCCGGCCAGGGACAGTCCCTGGGCAGCCTGGCGTGAAAGCACTGGTGTATTGTCTGCCGCGAAAGGGGGACTGACATTGCGCCTTCAATCAGAAGCAGTGACGGTAATCCTCGATGGCTGTGAAGTCGAGGGCTCGCAAGACATGACCATTCTTGAACTGGCACGCGAATCCGGTATGCACATCCCCACATTGTGCGATCACTCGGCCCTTGGTCCTTACGGTGCATGCCGGGTATGCCTGGTGGAAGATGCAGAGACCGAGCGCCTGGTTGCCTCATGTGTGACAAAGATCCATCAGGGCATGGTGATCAACACGAAATCACCACGGGCGCTGCAACATCGCAAGATGATCGTTCGGTTACTCCTGGCCAGTCATCCCACGTCCTGCGCTGTATGCGACAAGGGAAACCGTTGTGATCTGCGTCGTATTGCCTCGGACCTAGGTATCGGGCTCACCGGACTGTACAGCATCCCACAGCCCGGCCTGGTAGAGGATCTCAACCCGTTCATTGAGCGAAATCTTTCCAAGTGCATCCTTTGCGGCAAGTGCATCCGGATCTGTCGGGAGCTGGTCGTTGAGGGCGCACTGGACTACCTCGGAAGGGGCTTTGGCGCCACAGCGAACACCTTTGGAAAGGCTCCCCTCGAGGAATCAGAGTGTACATTCTGTGGAGCCTGCGTGGCAGCCTGCCCGACGGGAGCACTGCTGGAGAAGGACCGGGTATACGGTGGCACCACTCGCCAGGTGGTGGAGACCGTATGCCCGTACTGCGCGTGCGGATGTGAGATGCGCGTGGAAGTGAAGGACGGTCGGTTGGTGCGCGCAACTCCGAAAGATGAAGGAAAACCCCTTTGCGTCCGTGGAAGCTACGGTTTGGATTTCGTGCACAGTTCCGACCGACTTCAACGTCCTCACGCCAGGCGGAACGGCAAACTCGAGGAGACAACCTGGGATCAAGCCCTGGGTGCCGCTGCCGACAGGCTGCGTGAAATAAAGGACGAGCACGGCCCGGACAGCATTGCCGTACTGGGATCCTCGAAGGCCACAAACGAGGACAACTACGTGCTGCAACGGTTCACCCGTTGCGTGATCGGGACCAACAACATCGACAACGGTAGCCGGCTGTACAATCCCGCCACGCGAGTGGGGTTGGGAGATGCCGTGGGCCTGACAGGAACCACCAATTACCTTGAAAACCTCAATGGATCCGACGTCATCATTGTCGTCGGCGCTGATCTTGCTAATTCTGCACCCCAGGTCGGGTATGCGGTCAAGCGGGCAGCACTGCAGGGAGAAACCCAGTTGATCGTGATCGATCCTGCCAAGACCGGATTGACTACCTTCTCTGACATGTGGCTCCAGCCGACCCTGGGTACCGATATCCTTCTTCTCATCGCCATGGCCCAGGTCATCTGTGAAGAGGATCTTTGGGATCGTGAATTCGTGAGCCGAAAGACCGACGGTTTCGAAGACTTCTCGTCCGCGATCCGCAAATGGTCTCCGGAATGGGCTGAAGGCATGACGGGTATCTCGGCAGAGAAGATCCGTTCGGCAGCGAGAGCCTACGCGAACGCCCCGAAGGCAGCCATCGTCTACGGAGGTGGCATCACCCAACAAAGAAGGCCTGCTGAAAGCGTCAGGGCGCTGGCAAGCCTGGCGATGCTCACCGGCAATGTGTGGCGACCCGGAGGTGGCCTATACGCCATCGGCAGAGACAGCAACGGACAGGGGGCTTGTGATCTGGGAGCCCTACCAGACCTCTTACCCGGATACCACAATGTGGAGCATCGGGGAAGTCGAGCAGGATTTGAAGAGGCCTGGGGAACAAAGCTTCCTGAAAGACCCGGCCTGTCTGCCCTTCAGATGCTGCAGGCGGCTAAAGAGGGGAAAGTGCGAGCTCTGTACGTGGTAGGAGAAAACCCCATGCAGTATTACCCGGATCCGGCATGGGTGGCAGAGGCCCTCTCCAACCTGGATCTGTTAATTGTGCAGGATATGTTCCTCAATGAGACCGGGGAACGGGCAGATATCCTTCTGCCGGCAGCCAGCTTCGCGGAAAAGGAGGGAACCATGACCAACTTCGAGGGACGAATCAACTTCCTCAAGCGGGTCATCAGGCCCCTCGGTGAGAGTCTTCCCGATTGGGAAATCGTCCTTCGCCTGGCCCAGAAGATGGAGCAGCCGCTTCCCTTTTCGTCCCTCGGCGATGTTCGCGCAGAGATCATGGATATTTTGCCAGAGATCGGCCCCCTGGATCAATCCCAGGCCGTAAAGGATGCACGCTCCCAACCTGCCCACGCCCATCGTTGGCCAGCATCCAGGGGTATGGCGTACTTCCGCCTTCCGGAAATTTCGCCGGTTCCGGACGCGCCGGGAGAGTATCCCTATACCCTGGTGGTCACCAATACGCTGTGGGGCCAGGGAAGCGGTGCCCGCACCGGTAGAGCTCCACGGCTGCAGCGCTTCGCCGGCGAGAGTTATGTAGAGATGTCGGAGTTCGACGCCCGGGTGCTGGGAATCGAATCAGGAGATAAGGTCGTCCTGATTTCACCCGTGGGCAAGGTTACGGCCCGAGTTCAGCTGAACAACACGCTGACCGACGGGGTCCTGGCCCTGCCAGGGCATTTTCGCCAACAACCCGCCACCGCTCTGTTCAGCACCAACGTAGATCCGGACACGGGAACTCCAATGCTGAAGTCCTGTCACGTTAGGCTGGAAAGGATGGAGTCGCATGGGCGCTAACATCGCAACCCCCTCGCGAATCTACCGCAGAATGGTTGAAGACACACTTGAGGCCCACGCAGAGACGCGCTGGCCGCTGATACCGGTACTGCAGGACATACAGAACAAGATCGGATACGTTCCTCCCGAGTGTGTGGATCTTGTATCCGAAGCCCTGGGGCTTTTCCCCAGTGAAATCCAGGGGGTCATATCCTTCTACGCTGATCTACGTGACCGGCCACGAGGGCGAACGGTGGTCAGAGTGTGCAGTGGAACCGCCTGCCACATATGCGGTGGAGCGTCTGTTCTGAAGGCTGTTGAAGATACCCTGGCGGTTAAAAAAGGTGAATCCACGCGTGATCTGCGGTATGCCGTGGAAACGGTTGCATGTGTGGGAGCCTGTGGATTGGCCCCCAATGTCATCATCGATGACAAGGTTCACGGAGGGATGACCGCAGGAAAAGCAAGGCACTTGCTGGGCGAAAGGGGCGAGGATTGACAATGGTGACCCCTCACCGCGTATTTGTTTGCCACGAGACACCGTGTGTCGCCCAGGGAGCCGAGACGGTGTATGCAGCTTTCCAGAAAGAGATCCACAAGTTAGGCCTGGATCATGTATCGCTGGAAATCAGCGGTTGTCATGGTCACGGCCTCTGCTCCGGTGGTCCCAGCGTCGTGGTGGAACCCTCTCGCTTCTTCTATAATGGTGTCCGCCCCGAGGACGTACCGATTATCGTCAGAGAGCACCTCTATCACGGTCGCCCCGTCAAGCACCTCTTCCATAGAGATCCCCTCAGCGGCGAGGTGGCTGCCCGATACGTGGATGTGGACTTCTACCATGGTCAGCACCGGGTTGCCCTCCGTAACTGTGGGCGCATTAATCCCGAAAAAATCGAGCACTACGTGGACCGAGGCGGGTATGGAGCCCTGCAACTGGTCCTGTCCACGATGCAGCCCGAAGAGGTAATAGACGAAGTCAAGAAATCTGGCCTGAGGGGACGAGGAGGAGCGGGATTCCCCACCGGTCTCAAGTGGCAATTCTGCCGAAACACACCCAGTGAGCAGAAGTATGTCGTCTGCAACGCTGACGAGGGCAATCCCGGTGCGTTCACCGATCGTTCGGTGTTGGAGGGTGATCCTCATGCCGTTATTGAGGGGCTCATCATCGCCGGGTACGCAGTGGGTGCGAGCCTGGGATATGTCTACGTGCGCACCGAATATCCCCTGGCCGTCAGGCGGGTTCAAAAGGCCATTGAAGACGCAAGGCAAAGAGGCGTTCTGGGGTCAGACATTCTCGGTTCGGGCTTTGATTTCGATTTGAAAGTCAAGGAAGGGGCCGGGGCGTTCGTGTGCGGCGAAGAAACGTCTCTTTTGGCCTCCATCGAAAGCAAAAGGGGCATGCCGCGCCCCAGGCCGCCCTTCCCCACGGATGCTGGATTGGACGGCAAGCCAACCGTAATCAACAACGTCAAGACCCTATCCTTCATACCCATCATCCTGGACCGGGGAGCGGAATGGTTTTCCAGCCTCGGAACAGAAACGAGCAAGGGAACGGCCGTGTTCGCCCTCGCCGGGAGCATCCGATACAGCGGATTGGTGGAGGTCCCCATGGGAACTTCCCTCTCCACGATCATCAAGATCGGCGGAGGCATTGTCGGTGACAAGAAGGTCAAGGCCGTGCACACCGGAGGCCCGGCAGGTGGATCCATTCCCGC
>SKXF01000378.1 GCA_007128555.1 Clostridia bacterium
ATCACCCGCCCCCCATCCGTCGCCTGGGCAATTGCCCGGAGGATCAGGGCAAAGCGGTTCCGACTGACGATGGGGCTAATCACCGCCACGGTTGCTCCAGGGCTCAGATCTAATTTCTGCGTGATGTCGCCGGCCAGCTTGTCACAGGACAGGTAGCGGTTCTGTGACCTGGCAACCACGGATTCCGTGATGCAGATGATGTCGCCGTCCTCAGCGAGATCTCGAACGGACGCAAGAGCAATCTCACCGATGTTATCGTCGGGCAGAATGAGGCCAGTTTTGATGCCAGCGGCCACAACGCCTATGTCTCCGGAAATCTCAAAGGTCATGTACTATCCCCCCAGTTTGTTTGTGTATGTCGAGAACTTCTTAAAGGATCAGGTTCTGCAGGTGTTTCAGTCCCCTTCGAAATCCTTCCGGTGAACGGGGCCGATTCAACTCCAGGGTCCACTGTCCATCATAGCCGAGCTGGCACAACCGCAAGACCGCGTCGTCGATATCCATATTCCCGGCCCGGGGCAGCAAACACGCTCCACCCTCTCCAGATCCCAGCCTACCATGGACATGCACATTCCTGACGCGCGGGAGCAGCTCGAGCAGCGCATCGAAATTGTCATACATCGAACTCCAGGACAGATCCAGGGTGAAGCCCACGGAATCTGGCAGAAGCTCGGCCAGCAGGGCCATGGCCTCGGCCTGGGACCATCCGACAGCGCTGAGCGGTATGTTCTCCACGGTCAGGATTGCCTCGGAAGACCGAGAGGCCTCGATAATGGGAACCGCGTTGTGTACAAGGTCGACGGCACGGTCCCACCCATCCCAGGCATGCAGGACGATGATCCCAGCTCCCACTTCGCCGGCAATGGCCATGGTATCCCCAAGGATCTGTGCCGCAATCCTCCGGTCCCCGGGGTCACGGCTACCCAGGAATACGCCCAGGTCCCGGTTGGCATGTATTGAACGGACCCGGACTCCGGTCCTGGCCATCCCGTCCCTCAACCTGGAGATGATCTCCGCGGGTGTCAATGTGATCGATGCCCCCGGCGGATCCGGTTGCTTTGATCTCGGGGGAGGTCCGGGTCGCCAGTCGGGATACAACACAACCTCGAGATCTGAAGCGGGTATCGCCTCAGCAGCCTCAAGGGCAGCATCGATCTCGTGATAACGCATGCCGAGGGCCGATGGCATGGTCCCCGTTGAGCAAACTACGGTCTTAGGCCTCAGTTCGAGATCTTCGCATTCGCTGCCAACCAAATCCATGTACCTCCTCGATTCATTGTATCACAGCCAACCCGGCCATTTCTGCAACCCCCAGGCTGCCGTTGCTTCCAGAGCAATACGGATAAAGGACCCGGGAGGAGAACCCCCCGGCGCCGAGACAGGGGAGGGATGCAGAGCCAAATGTCAAACCAGTAAGTGCGGGCCGCTGCATCCAGACGAAGCAAAAGGCAGCGCCGATAACTCGTGGGGCAACCTTCCCGCCTCATATCCGATGGGACGGATGCGGAGGAACCTGCAACGGACCCGAAAGGAGTGCAATACCGTGAACCTGAGAAGCCAGCTGGTGCCCATACTTGCCGTGACAGCCTGTCTCGGCATCGCCTTCGTGGTAGTCTCCCTCTTCCGGGCTCCGGCGAATCACATGACATTGCCCTTGCTCCGGGAAGCTGCTCCCGGGGGGGAAGCGAATGGTGAGCCCCTACTCGACGAGGTGGTGACACTTCCCGCACCCGACCACGCCGGCAATCTGCCCGTCGAGGCCGCATTGGCGGCGAGACGGTCGGTCCGCACCTACAGCGAGGGGCCCCTTCACCTCGATGAAATATCCCAACTGCTCTGGTCGGCTGCCGGGATCAACTGCCGAGAGACGGGCTACCGCACCGCCCCGTCCGCAGGAGCCACTTTCCCCCTTGAACTGTATCTCGTCGTCGGTGACGTCGGCTCGCTTTCGTCGGGCCTGTACCACTACGAAACAGAGGGTCACCGCCTGCGCAAGGTCTCTTCTGGGGAGCTACGAACGGACCTCTACGCCGCTGCCCTGCAGCAGGCCCCCATAAGAGACGCCCCCGCCCTGTTGATCCTGTCGGCCGTGTACGAGAGAACCACCCGCCGGTACGGACAGCGCGGCGTTCAGTACGTTCACATGGAAGCTGGCCATGCCGCCCAGAACGTGTATCTGCAGGCCGTCTCCCTGGGGCTGGGGACCGTCGTGATCGGCGCCTTCGACGAGGAGCGGGTACTGAAGATCATGGGTACGTCGTCCGATGAGACCCCACTGTACATCATGCCGATCGGCAGGCCCTGAGGTTGGATGCCGGTGACATCGGGAGCAAGACCCGTTGAGGGGAAGTGATGGGCAATCAGAAGCAGGGCAGCCAACTCCGGTGACGTCCTGGCTGGCCTGGCGTGCAATGCGCAAGAAGGTGTGTCCATGCAGAAGCCTCACCGACCACCACGGCCTGGACGCCTGGCGATCTTCGAGAATCTGACAAAAATGGTGCTCTCCGGGATCTCGTTTGCCTGCATCTCGGGGCGGGAACCGCCCCACAGGTACAGGTTGCAACCGAGCCCGGCACGATTTTCCGTCGCAGTGTTTCGGATGAGAGTGGGGCTGGAGCGGTAGATAGCAATAGCGCCGCCCCCACTCCTGATCCTACCCTCTGCCGCGTTGCCCACGAACTGATTGCTGTGTATGCGGGGCGTGCAGTTGTTCATGATGCTGATTCCTGCACCAAATCCGTAATCGGAGCCCACCCGATTGTCGCAAAACTCACTGTCCCTAACCCCGGGAGATGAATGATCCCAGATGGCCATTCCCCCGCCATCCCATCTCGCCCGGTTCCCACAGAACACGTTTTCAGACAGGTCCGGTGAGACACCACGGCTGATCGATGCTCCTCCGCCGATTGCGGCCCTGTTGGCGATGAACCGGCAGTTGCGAACGGTGGCAATAAGAGATCCTTCGCCGTGAGAGGACGCATCCTCGGACCGGGGAAAATCCCGGGCTACTCGCAGCCCGCCGCCCAGAACCGCAGAGTTACTGCGAATTTCGCTATCCTCGATGAGGGCAGCCGAGCTGGCGCAGACATAAATCCCCCCGCCCAGATCGGCGGCATTGCCCGAGATGATGTTGTTTCGCAGTGTGGGATTGGCTCCGTTGCCGATGAATATTCCACCGCCGGCCCTGGCAACATCACCCAACACGTTCCACCTGACCGCCAGGCAACCGATTCCGCCTGTGACGGTAAAGCCCTCCAAAGATGCCCGCCGCGTCTCCTTCTGGCCGAAAAACACGGCCGGCCCCTGCCTTGAGGCGTCGATCACGGTGCGTCTTACCGTCTCAGGATCGCCGGGGTTCTCGCTGATGACCCGGATGTCCTTGCCCGAAAAATCCACGTTCTCGCTGTACGTTCCGGGCCGAACCTGAACCGTGTCCCCACTGCATGCGGCCCGAATGGCCTCACCCAGCGAATCATACTCATCGGGAACAACCAGGACACGCCCCTCATCAACGGCATCTTCTCGATCCTGTGCAAGCCAGCGAAACAGCAGGAGCAGGGTCACAACCACGACAGCCAGCAGCAGTAGAGGCATCAGGGTCCACCTTCAAAGGTATTGCCCTCCAAAATGGCACGGTGTTTCTGCCACAGGAACACCGCATGGCATCGGCTGCTATCGAACTGATTGGACCGTACGACCGGCGCCGAATTCTGTGATATCGACAGGCCCTGGTCGCGGCCTGATATGTTCCCAGAGAAACGGTTCCCGATAAGTGCAGGGGCGGAACCCCACTCAATGATCATCCCCCCACCCTCTTCCGTTGCCTCGTTCGCAACAATGTGATTGCCGCTGACCACAGGGCGACTGTTGTCCCAGAAACACACGCCTCCCCCACGCCCGGCCCCGTTTCCGCGAAACACGTTACCTTCTATGAAGGGAGATTCATCGGACACGTGCAGTCCTCCCCCGGAGAGGGCCTCGTTGCCCACGATCGTATTACTATCAAGCCTGGGACGCCGCCTTTCACCTTCTTCTTCGTCCTCAAGGCTCTCCCACTGTGTCATGAAATCCCTGAGGTCGTCCTCCGATTCTCCCTCACCCGTAGCGATGCCGAAGCCCCCCGGTGAAGCCTTGTCCAGGTATCCCTCAAGGTTCTTCATGGCCAGGGGTTCGACCCTCGCCTCGACCCTGGCCGCATCCCAGCCGATGTGAATCCCTCCACCGCATCCAGCCGCTTCATTGTCAAGGATCTGGTTTCTCGAGATGATCGGCCACGAGTCATCAACGCAGATCCCGCCCCCGTCAAGTTCGCTGCGATTCGCGACGATAACATTGCTTTCGATGATGGGCCCAGAACGATTGCGCACGGTCACCCCGCCTCCGGAGGGTGGCCCATACGGATCTCCCCGCCCCCCTGTCAGAGTGAACCCAGCCAGTTTCGCTTCGTCACTTTCTCCATTGCAAAAGGACACGACGGTCCCGCGCTGTTCAGCATCGATGACCGTGTCCGTGACGGTCTGTCGATCATTTGGAGATTCACTCCGCACGGTGATGTCTTTGCCCCTGAAGTCGATGACCTCTCGATATCGTCCCGGCATCACGATCACCGTGGAACCGACCGGTGCAGCGTCAATCGCGTCCTGTATGGTTGGATGCCCCTCGGGAACCGTCAGAATGCCGGGTTTCTCATCGGGAGACTGTTCTTGATCGCCTTCGCTGTTCTTTTTCCGTCGGAAGAACCACATCACGCATCAACTCCCTGGATCCAGGTCTGCAGTCTCATGGATGAGGGCCTCAAGCACGCGGCAGAGGACCTCCGGTTCTTCCATGTCTGACACATCAATGGTGAGGTCCGCCTTGCTTTTCGCATAGGACAGAAGCTGCCGTTC
>SKXF01000142.1 GCA_007128555.1 Clostridia bacterium
AAAGACAGCGCCCATGCCAACCATGGAATACGGTGCTGTGCCAGCGACAATTCCCGGCATCCACGAATGCGCCAACTGTCCATAAGCACTGCCCATCATGGAACCGATGAACAGAGACGGAGCAAAGATCCCACCGGAACCCCCACTTCCCAATGTCAGGCACGTAGCCAGGATCTTGGCCACCATGAATATTGCCACCGTCTGCAGGGGCAACCGGTTCCACAGGGCATTCTCCATTACCGGGTAGCCTGTGGCCATAATCTGTGGGATCGAAAGGGCGAGAACTCCCAGCAGAAGTCCACCCACCGCGGGTTTGACCGCCGCGGGCAGGGAGAATCTATTAAAGAAGTGCTCCAGCGAATACAGCGAGTTCTCGTAAAACAGGGCCACAGCCGCAGCAACAAGTCCCAGGCCCACGTATGGCAGTAGTTCCATCCAACCGGTCATTATAAACTCAGGTATTTCCAGAATCGAACCGGTGCGGCCAAAAAATGAGTTGGCCAGCTTGGTGCCCACCACGGCTGAAAGCAAAATCGGGCATAGACTTTTAAATTTTATCTCTCGCAAAAATACTTCAAGTCCAAATATCGCTCCAGCCAGGGGAGCATTGAAGGTTCCGCCCACGCCCGCTGCAGCCCCAGCACAAAGCAAGGTCTTGATATTGTCTGGGCTCATCTTGAGAAACTGTCCCACTGAGGACCCGAAAGATGCTCCAATCTGCACGATGGGACCTTCCCGTCCTGCGGCCCCTCCCGAGCCAATGCAAATGGCTGACATCAGTGCCTTGAGAGGAGCGACTCGAAAGCGAATCCGTCCCCCCCTGAAGGCAACCGCCTCCATAACCTCTGGAACCCCGTGCCCCCTGGCCTCCTGGACCAGGTAGTGAATGATTGGCCCAATGATCAAGGCTCCGACGACAGGAGCCAGGAGGCGATGATACCACGGCAGTCCCTGCACCACATCCATGAACGTCGCCGCTGTTGTGGGAGCATAGAAAATGCTCTTCATGAACCTGATGAGGTAGTGAAAACCAACAGCTCCCAGGCCGCCAACAATACCGATCAACACTGCCAGAACCAACATCACCGGCAGTTCCTGGTCACCGGTCTCCCGGGACAAACCACTCACATATTCCCTTATCTCCTTCAAGCGCCGATGCACGAGATGATCCACACCAGTCACCTGCCCAGAATCTCCCATTCCCCTCACTCCTCGCATGCAACAGATAACCCCTTCGTCCCTCCTCTGTATTGACCATACTGTCGGTTCAGGATCATTGGGAGTCATGAAAAAGTGATGAGACCAAGAGGATTGTATCAGTGTATTATAGGAGCGTCAAGGACCTTATATGACGACCTGGATGAAGGTTTCGCAGGTAAATCCCCCAAAAACGTGCTGCCACGGGATACATCCTAAATTGCGGTGAATATACCCGCAGGTCAGGAAGTCCGGTCCTCATCGATGGTGAAACACCCTCTCCTACACGATACTCCCTGTTGCTCTTCTAACGATGACACACAGGCCTTGGGCCTGTCCCACCCAGGCCTCACATGCAGTGTGCATAGCCAACCTTGCCTTCGGGTCATGTCCAGGCAGTCTGCACAGGCCCGAGCAACGGAGCACAGCCAACTATGGTAAACTCCCGGGTCGTTATGTTGCATTGTCTGTGTGAATATAGTAAGAGTAAGTAAGATTGAAGGATCTGCGACCAGCACGAAACGGCGCCTGATCTGCTGACCGAACCCGTGCGATGGAACACGGGAGCAATGCGCATCGTCAGACAGGGTGACAGCGTTAAAACATGGACGCTGGAAGGCCCCCATGCAGGTGGGATGCCGGGTTATGATATAATGATCCTGATCACTGGAGAGAGAGGGGATCCTGCTTGGCAAAGCGAAACGGCAGTTCGCGACAAGGAAGGCGGAAGAAGAAGTCTCTCCGCTGGTCTCGCATTTTATTGCTGTTGTTCGTCATAACCCTCATGGTGGGTATTGGCGTCGGAGCAATATTTGTGCTGGATGCCGTCCGGGCAATGCCCCAGATCCAGGATGTCAGACCCCAACCCCAGGAGACCTCCTTTGTCTATGATGCCAGCGGGGAGAAGATCGCTCCTCTCCGCGGACCTGAACATCGCATCATCGTCGAGTTCGGGGATATCCCCGACATTGTGAAACAGGCTTTCCTGGCCGTGGAAGATCACCGCTTCTATGAGCATTTCGGAATGGACATCTACCGTACTGCCGGTGCGATGTGGTACAACCTGCGCGAAAGACCCCCCGGAGCCCCCCTGCAGGGCGGCAGTACCATCACTCAACAGCTGGCCCGAAACGCCTGGCCGATAGGTATGGAACAGACCTACCAGCGAAAGATACAGGAAGCTTTCCTTGCGATACAGCTTGAGCGGGCTTACACCAAGGACCAGATTCTTGCAATGTACCTGAACCAGATCAACCTGGGACACGGGGCCTACGGGGTTCAGGCGGCAGCACAGATCTATTTTGGCAAGGATATCTCGGAGCTCACCCTGGGAGAAGCGGCACTCATAGCGGGCCTGCCCCAGGCACCCTCCAATCACTCACCCTATGTCAACAGGGAACAGGCGACCCGAAGACGCTCTACTGTCCTTGCAACCATGGTCAGAGAGGGTTACATAACGGAGGCCGAGCAGCGCCAGGCCGATGGAGAGGAAGTCTCGCTGATCGGCCTGCCCGAGGGGATCAACTCCACCGCCGCTTCATTTGTGGACTACGTGCTGTCTCAGCTGCTTGAACGATATGATGCCGCCGTGGTCTACGGAGGTGGAATCCACGTCCACACCACCCTGGATCAGCGGATTCAACAGGGCGTCGAGACGTCCATTCAGACCCACCTGGATGCAGATTTCCCCCTGGGCGCATTTGAAAAGGACCTGCAGGTGGGCGTCGTCGTCGTCGATCCCATGACGGGTCACGTCCTGGCCATGGTCGGAGGGCGCGACCACAGGGCCATGCTCGAGCACAACCGGGTCTACCAGACTTACCGCCAGCCGGGTTCGGCTTTCAAGCCCATAGCCGTCTACACGCCCGCCCTTGAGGCAGGCTGGACAACAGCTAGCATCATCGATGATGCTCCCGTCGAGTACCATCTGACCACGGAGCGTTTCGCACCTCGCAACTACCGGGAAACCGGGTGGCCCCTCGGTGCATACCGGGGACTGACCACGATGCGGGAAGCCATTCGAAGATCGGTGAATGTGACCGCCGTTCGAACACTGATGGAAATTGGAGTGAACACAGGCTTTGAAGCAGCCGAGAGACTGGGCATTACCAGCCTGGTCCCCGAGGGTCCGATGAGCGATCGAAATCCCTCCCTGGCCCTCGGAGGCCTGACCAGGGGCGTCTCGCCCATGGAACTCACCCTGGCCTACTCGTCCTTTGCGGCCGGAGGCATTCGTGCGGAACCCATTGCAATCACCCGAATCGTGGATCGGCACGGCAACGTGCTCGAGGAAAATGAGCCGCAGCGCACGGTTGCCGTCACCCCACAGCTGGCTTACCTGATGACGGATATGCTGAAGAGCGTAGTAAGTGACAGCCGCTCGGGCTGGAACGACAACTGGGGAACGGGTTGGAGAGCTGAACTCTCCGCGGACTGGCCCGTGGCCGGAAAGACCGGAACCACCGACGACACCATCGACCTCTGGTGGGTGGGATACACCCCCATGTACGCTGCAACCGTCTGGCTCGGCTTCGATGAGCCCGGCAGCATACCCGACGTCGTGGGAATGCATATGCCCAGCGGCCTGTACCCGGCACTGATCTGGAGAGACCTCATGGAAGTGGCCCACGAGGGAATCGAACCCTTCGAGTTCGAGCGGCCTCCAGACCTGGTGGAGCGAACCGTATGCATCAAGTCCGGCAAGCTGCCGGGAGAGCACTGCCCCCCCGGACAACAGCGCCGGGAGCTGTTCATCCAGGGTACTGAACCCGTGGAGATCTGCGACATCCACGTCCTGGTTGAGGTATGCAGCCATCACCCCAACCTGTTGTGGGACCCCCTGTGCGTGGAGCGCGGGGATCCCGTGGAGAAGGTCTTCCTCGACCGCCCCATATTAGAGGAGCCGGTCGTCGACAACCAGGGACGGACCCTGCCGATGCCCTGGGACATGGCAGATGCCGTGCCCACCGAAAGCTGCGTCGATGTTTACGGCACCCGCGATGACCTGGATGAAGTCACCATTGATCTGACCGTAGGTCCCCGGGGTTTCGTGCCGACCATCCTCCAGGCCAGCCTGGGACAGACGGTCACCTTAGAAGTCACCTCGGCCGAGGGAACACACCTGATTGTTATCGACGGGCTGGGCGTTGAATTTGAAGTAACCGACGAGGAACCCATCCGGGTGATTTTTACTCCCGAACAGGCGGGCGTGTTCCGGATTTACTGCACGGATCACTATCCTGACAATCGAAGTGAACAGGGACGGTTCATGGTGACCCGTTGAGGGCCTTCAACTGAGGGCCACAACGGTCACACCGTCCCCCCCTTCCCGGGGCTCGGCGGAGCGCCAGCCCTTTACATAGGGGCTTTCATCAAGGTATTCGCGGATTGCCCTGCGCAGGATCCCCTCTCCCCTTCCGTGTACCACGGTAACGGAGTTGAGACCTCCCAGTATGGCGTCATCGATGTGTTTCTTTACTCTCTCCAGGGCTTCTTCCACCGTCATCTGCCTGACCGTCACTTCCCCGGACAGGGTCTCCTGCTTCCGCCTGCGCAGGTGGCCCGTGGCTGTGCGGGTTTCCCGTTCCTCTATCTCGACACTGGCATCATGGGCCAGATCCCCGAGGGGCAGCCTGAGCTTGACCACTCCGATCTGGACCTGGGCCTCGCCCCTGTCGC
>SKXF01000234.1 GCA_007128555.1 Clostridia bacterium
GTCACCTGTGCAAGACCCTCCCCGGATACATGTTCTGAAACTCACCCTCTTCAATCACTTTCTGTCCGTTGACAAACACAGCCCGGATTCCCGCTGGAGCTTCGCAGGGCTTTTCGAAGGTAGCCCGGCTCGCGATCGTTTTCGGATCGAACAGAAGAAGATCCGCCCAGAATCCCTTCTTTATCATTCCGCGGTCGTTGAGGTTTAAGAATGAAGCAGGAAGGGAGGTCATCTTGCGTATGGCTTCCTCAAGGGACAGAACCTTCTCTTCTCTGACATACTCCCCGAGTACCTTGGGATACGTGCCCCAGCCGCGGGGATGTGCCCCTGCCCGGGGGTCATCGAGGTCGACAGTGGTGTCCGTTCCGCTCGCGTCGGTTCCCACCATGGACAGAGGATGAGACAGAATCCGCCGCACGTCTTGTTCGCTGATGGGGCCAGCCGCGACAAGGGTCCGTCCCTCGTCCTCCAGGTACAACCGGCGCATGGCTTCCCAGTGATCATCGAGCTGCAGGGCGCGGGCGACCTCCGAGAAATTGAGTCCGATCAGCTCGGGATGGCTGGGGGACCGCATGACACAATCAAAGCGCGCCGGATCCCAGATAGCGGGGACGTAGACCCCCCGGCTCCAGAGCTCCTCCTGGCGCGTCTGATTCTCCTGTTGTACGTGATGATGCTGCTTTGTCAGCCGCTCCTTGATGTTCTGCCAATTCTGGGCATCACTGAGGGTACAAAGAAGGGTTTCCCTATCCTGAGTATCCCTTTCGCCACCGTCCAACAGGTGGCCTCCGAACCACGTACCCAGGTTAACTTCGCGCGCGTAGGTCCAGGGGTATAAATCGCAAAGAACATCTGCGCCTCGTTCCCTGGCCTCTGCGAGAAGTCTCAAGGATTCCACCGGGGTGCCCCAGTTTTCGAAAAACATGGCCTTGTGGTGTGTCGCACAGCCCGGCACTCCCGTTCTTTCACTGATCTGGATTAACTCCCGGACCGAGGGGAGCAGGTACTCCTCCTCACTGCGCATGTGGGATATGTGGATGCCTCCATACTGGGCAACCACCTCGCACAACGCCACGACCTCGTCGGTATGGGCATTTCTGCCGTAGGGATAACGAAGACCGGTGGATAATCCAAAAGCGCCTTCCTCCAGTCCCTGGCGCAGGAGATCCTTCATCTGCTCCATCTCCTGCCTGGTCGGGTCCACCCTGCGGTCACCCTCCTCACCCATGGCACTGCAACGAAGGGTGTTATGCCCCACGTAGGGAACCAGGTTCAGAGCAATCCTGGTGTCCTCAACCTTCTGCCTCCACTGCTGCAAGGTTCGCCAGTCCACCTGGTCCAGGGCTGCTCCCGATGTGACCGCTTCGATGGTCTCCTTGACCTGTGGAGCGTACTCATCAGAAAATGCGTACATGGAAAACCCACACTGTCCAACTCCCTGCGTAGTGATGCCCTGGGAGATGAGATTGCGCGCCTGCGGATGATTCAGGATGCTGAAGTCGGTGTGTCCATGAATATCGATCACCCCGGGACAGAGGGCCAGACCCGATGCGTCTATGATGTTCTCTCCGGCACTTTCTTCTGCGGGAGAGCGCCATATCGCGGATATCTTCCCATCTGCGATCCCCACGTGGCCTACGAACCAGGGGTTACCTGACCCATCGAAGATCCGTGCGTTGCTGACAACCACATCGAACACGTGTTGACGCCACCTTTCTGGATTACCCATCTACACATTCTTCGATGCCTGTTTCAGATATCCTTTGTCCAGCATTCGACGATCCACGGGATTGGCAGGGCGTCCGAGCAACCCGACCACACCCGGTTCGCAGCCCGGGGGCCAGGGTTCTCCTCCCCGAACTGGAAACAGCGAAGTTGGGGGCGAAGCATATCATCTTCGCGAGCCGGCCATGCGTGGTGATCTCAGGGCCCTTCATGGCGGAGACGGCCGGCAGAGACTACATGCACGTTCAGGACCTGGCAGGCCACAGAAAGCCCACCTCGCGGAGAAGAAAACAGATCTCCGAAGAGATGGGCGTATCGTGCCGTCCTACGCGGTGGGGTGTCGTTACCCCTTCACCAGGTCCTCGGCCTCGGGCGGCATCCAGTGAGCATCCTTACCGTCCCACTTGACGTTGCATCCCAGGGGATTGGTCAGGGGCTTCTTGATCGGGCGATCGTTGACGAAATCATCCAGGGCGCTTTCGAGGTCATTGGCCGTGGCCTTGTCCGGCTCGCCCGGGTTGTTGAGCGCTCTTCCCGTGTAGATCAGCTCGCGGTTCTCGTTGAACAAAAAGAAGTGCGGTGTGCGCAGTGCCCCGTATGCGCGGGCAACATCCTGGCTTTCATCGTGGACGTACACCCAGGGGAACCGATGCTCCTCCATTCGCTTTTTCATGTTCTCAAAGGAGTCTTCCTCGTAGGTATTGACACTGTTGGAGTTGATCCCCACGAAGGCGACTCCCTGCGCCTGGTACGTCTCCGCGGTGGCGCGGGTATGTTCATCGGACTTCACGACAAAGGGGCAGTGGTTGCAGGTGAAAAAGACCACGAGCCCCCTGGCATCGGAGAAGTCGCCCAGTGAATAATCCTTGCCGTCGGTGGCTGGCAAACAGAAGCCAGGTGCCTGGTCTTTAATCGATAGGGTGAAACCCATACTCTACCTCCTCCAGGTTATGGCTCAAGCAGGTTAGACCCGTCAGAAGGGGAACGCACCGTCACCGGTACATGGCCCGGTGCAACAGGTCTCCCTTTAAACAGTTTCCATGTCGGCGCAACCATTCCTGCAATGACATCGCCGACGGAGGAGGAATCCCTCTTCCCCCAGCCCTGTCCTGCCCGATTCACAGCAGGACTGCGCCTATCGCCGATCCCTTCACGCTCGCCTGAGGCAACCAGGCCGATTCAGATTACCAGGGTATCGTTGGTCGAGTTCCATCTCACGGTATGGTCGATGGCGAACTCCTTTTCCTCGCCCATCAGGGTCCACGCGCGGATCCTGGCCTCGTTGAACAGCATCTCATAGCTGGACACTTCCTCGGCCAGTTTGTTCTTCTCTTCCGTGGTCCCGCGATATATCGTGATCATGCACACAACGATCAACTCCCATCTCGGTGGATTACATGAGCCAGGTTCACCTGGAAGGGCTCCCGTCTCCCGTAACCTGGTAGCAGACCGGGTAACCGTCACGAAGGGCGTCATAGTCTCAATCAGTATTGCCGATGCGCCGGGAAACATGCGCCCGTCATCCCCATACAGGCCTGGACTCTGGGGCGACCCGTCCTTTCTCACCTCACAGCCTCTGAGCGATCCCTCACCCGCGAGATGAAGGGCATGGCCACCGCAGGTGATCCGGGGGCGGCACGGACGTGACACCCCCGCAAATCTCACATATCGTCCAGGGGAAACACCGGCCTGCGAATGCCGGTGAACTCAAAGCGGTCCAGGTTCGGACTGCTGAGGCCGGGGCCATCCACCTCCACGATCTCGGCGGCGATGGGCTCATACCCGGCGCGATAGTGCACAGCGGACTTGAGGACCACGATCTTGCGATGGGCAGGATCGATGCCCACGGATCGCGGCACCTCGGGATCCAGGGGCTGGAGCCTTCGCTCGTTCAGGATGACCTCAACCCCGCCTGAGACCACCACGGCCGTCCTGCCCATCGAGGAGGTCACACCCGTGGACATCGGCCCGCGGTGGACGAAGCGACCATCGGACAGAAGCCGGACCTCGCCTGTGAGCATCACCGGTTCGCCGTGAAGATCATCGATCTTGCCGCCGACCGGGAACTCGAAGTAACCCCCCACGCCAGCGCGAAAGGCCTCTTCCACCGCCCCCGGGTCCGGGATCGTCGCGACCACAGCCCCTTCGGCCCTAAGCTCCAGGAGGGCCCGCAGGACCTCCGTACCATCCCCCGAGGCACCGCCTCCGGTGTTGTCCGCCACGTCGGCCAGGACCACGGGCGCAGAGCTGGCCGCCATGGCATACCTGACCGCCTCCCGCGGCGGCAGCATTGGGGTCACGAACTCCCTGCGCATCTCCCAGCTCGCATCTGCCAGGTCCGAGGCGATCCGCTGGGCCAGGTCCGAATCGTCGTCCGTGGTCGCAATGAAGGACAGTCCCGCATCCTCGATGTCCGAGTAGACGAACCCACCGTAGACGCTGGCATTGATCACTCCGGGTGCGTCTTCCCAGGCGAAAGCCCGCTCCATCAGGGCCTTGATCGGACCCCAGCCGGTTCGGGCTGGCACCAGGGCCGGGGCCAGGGGCGGCCGGACGACGGCACTGACCGGCTTGATCCGCCCCTCCAACATGTCGACGGCGAAGCCCGCCGCCTCGACGGCCCTCTCCCACCCGTCCACGTGGGGATAGGTGTTGTAGCCAAAGAGGCCGTCAGCTGCGCGCACCATGGTGTCGGTGACGTTGGCGTGATAATCCAGGGTCGAGGTCAGGGGCACATCGGGCCCGATGGCCTCCCGAACCCGCTCGAGGATGTCCCCCTCGGCATCGGGGATCCCCTCGACCACCATCGCCCCGTGCAGGGCCAATAGCACCCCGTCAACGGGACCCGCATCCCGGATTCCCTCCAGCAGTTCACCCAGCAGCCGCCTGTAAGCACCGGAAGCGACCCGCCCCGACGGAACCGCCGAAGCGGCAACCGTCGGAATCACCTGGGCGCCCTGCTTCCGGGCGAAATGGATGAACCCACCCAGGGACGTCCGGGTGTCGGTGTAAAGATCGATGATGTCCTGTCCCCTGGCATAGCTGCGGGCGCAGAAGTGTTCCATGTCCGTTCGTATGGGACTGAATGCGTTCGTCTCGTGACTGATCTGTCCGA
>SKXF01000019.1 GCA_007128555.1 Clostridia bacterium
TGGCGGACAGCTGTGAAAGGGAAGGCGGTGGGTTTGGTTCCGATGACGGTGGTGCTCTTGCCTTCAGCGCCGTGGCTCCAGGGTGAGGAACCTGGCCGGACCAGCGGCGACCGACCCCGTGGGCGAGGGGAATTTCCGGACCTGCAGCTGGCTCATCCTGCATCCGGTCTCGTGGTGAATCACCGACCATCCAGTTGATCCCATGGTGCCCATCGGCTTTACCTATACCCCGGGGAAGTATACAATGGAGTCATTCGATACCCCTATGGGGTATAATGGAGGTGCAGGTATTGCTGGCAAGACAGAAGATCCTGTTGCTGGGGCTGGGAATGCTCCTTCTGTTTCTGTTGATCTATCCATTTGCAGACGAGCAACTGGCCTACAATCTATATATTCCAAACGCCGCCGATGGCACCGTGTCCGTGATCAACTCGGAACGTGGAGAAGTGGACATGACCCTGAAGGTCGGTGAGACGGCCTCCCACGGAGTGGCAGTGACCCGGGACAATCGCTACCTGTTTGCCGGTGATCTGGATGGCAGCAACATCTACGTCTTTGCCACGGAGGACAATAGGCTGGTTGAGACCATAGAAGTGGGAACACGAACCCACGGAATAGATATCAGTCCCGATGGCAGGTACGTGCTCGTGACATCGGGCAGGGGTGGGGGACCGTACCTGGCGGTCATCAGCACACAGAGCCTGGAGATCGTGGCAGTCATTGAAGATGACCTCGTGGGTCCGACCCACATTAGCTTCTCGCCCGATGCAAAGCGCGCCTACGTCTCCGACCCCGGGCAGGATGGGGTGGTACTGGTGGACCTGGTGAACATGGAGAGCGTGGCTGTGTGGCCCACGGGCGCCGAGGGCGCCCAGGAATCGCGAACTTCCCCCGATGGCAGCCGCCTCTACGTGGCTAACTACGAGGGAGGAAGCGTGAGTGTGCTGGATACGGCAGACGGTGAGATCCTGGATATCGTAGAGGCGGGTGAACTGACCCACGCTGTGGCCGTATCTCCCGACGGTAGGTACGTCTGGGTCGCGGTCAGCGGATCCGGTGAGGTGATGGTCTTTGATGCCGAGGTCGGCATGGAGATTGTCGAGACCCTGAGCTACGGCAGGCCCAACCATCTGGCCTTTCAACCCGATGGGGCCAGAATCTACATCACCGACACCATGGATGACCGACTACTCGTTGTGGATCCGGAGTCCTACGAGATCGTCAACGAGATTGCCGTGGGACGTTCGCCCCACGAGATCGATTTCGTGGTCGCACCATGAGGAGGAGACCCCGATGAGCAAGATGACACCGATCCTTGCAACGATTTTCCTGGCCAGCCTGCTTGTAGCTGGCTGCGGTTTGCTGGGCAACGCGCCCCCTGGAGACCGTCGATCTGGGGACGGCGATGGGACGCCGGTGACCCCACCCAGCGAGGAGACGTATGAAGACCTCCAGGAAACGCTCCGACGCAGTGACAGCCAGGGGGGCGTGATCGTCGACGTGCTGTGGATTTCGCCGGAACTGCTCCGGGAAAGCAACGCGGATGAGGGGTATGCGGTGGATGAGTACCTGGTCTTCCAGGTCGACATGACTACCCACTCTGGGGATTTGCGGGACTATTCTTACCTGGACAATACCGCAATGATCATCGGAGAGAGGGAGATTCGCCTGGCCAGGGAGGATATCCTGAGTAATGATTCCCATCACCCCCGGGTCCTGATCAAGTTCCCCCTCCGCGATGAGCACGGAGATGAATACGTCAACGATGAGGTCGAGACAGTCCATCTGGTGCTACGGGACCTCAGGGACGTTCCCGAGAGATTGTTCACCTGGAACCTGGCCCCGTAGTGCGATGAATCGAGATGGAAATTCCAAGCCGCAGGTATGCCCTCTTAGGGGGGGTTACTGTGGGAAACCCCGGGAGGGTTTTCCTACCTGCCACATCCATGGGCACATGCCCCCTTCCGATGAAACCGGTCAGATGTGCCTACGGCGAGTCGATGTGCTGATCCAAAGGTGACATGGTGCCGCCCATCGGCGCAATCCTCCGCGAGCATCGTCCAACACCGTGAAAAACAGCCTCTCACCGCGCAGCGGCTAGGACCCCGATTTCCCTGGCCCCGAATGCGGTCCCGTTCGCAACGGCAGGATAGAAACGGGGTGTCGATCCGGGCACAGATCGGGTCGTCCCCATGTGCAGTGATTTAAGATGCCATAACATCCCGCTCTTTGCTCCCTGTTCCACCGAAACGGGCCCTCCACGCCACGGCCTGTTGGACAGTGAGGTGCATGGTGCTGCGCAGGAGGGGAACAATGCCTATGAGCACAAGCTCTCAGGGCCACGGAATCGCATTCTGCGAAGGCCCGACGGCCTGTCACAGCGAAAGGCCATGTTTCCTAGCTCCGCGCCCAGGGATGCTCCGTTGATCTGAATCTTTGGGCTGAGAAGGTGACTCAGATGGACAATACGAGGAGGGATAGGGTCTTGACAGTGGCATGGGGTGGGAACACAGGAGGAGTATTCACGCGGGGTGTCTTATCCGTACTCGTGGCTGTGATCATAGGCATCCTGTCTGGGTGCCAGATGGTCGGGGAGGCACCCGCTCCAGGTTCGGATGGCGGTGAGAGGATCCCTGTCGTCGAATTCGAAGCCCTCGCGGATTTGCAGGATCTTTTGCGACCGGTGCATCCCGACGAACCGTTGGAGTCCACCCTGCAGGAGAGGTTTTCGCTTTCCAATGCCCTCGCAAGGTTGGACCAGATCCGTGTGACGGGCCGTGAGGCCCTCGACGAAGCGGATGCCGATGGCGAGGTGCGAATGGGTTTTCATAATTGGACGACTGCGGTGGAGGGGGTGTTGATCAGGCAGGATTACGAGCTGAAGGCCCTTCATCTCGAACTGGCGCGTTACCAGTACCTCGCGGGTGACATGGACGCGGCAGCACTGCAGGCCCATGATGAGGCATATGCACGGGCGTTGAGGAACCTCCTCGACTTCTGGGGTGCCCTTAGAATCGCGGATTAACGAGAAGGCATCCTGCGCTGGCCCGGGACCCCGGCCGATTGCGTGTTAGGTTTGATCATCGGTCATCAAGGGGTGATGTATACAAAGGGGAGAAGGAGGTGTTACCGATGCGACCTTACGTCGATGAGACATGTTGCATCGCTTGGGGCCTGTGAGTCGGTCTGCCGGCAGACCCGAATGTATTCGAGGTCGTGGAAGTCGCCATCGTGGTTCATCCTGAAGTCTGTCGTGGTGACGGGCAGTGTGCCGAGGTCTGCCCCGGGGAGTGCATACAGATCAGGGAAGCCAGGCAATAGCGGGAGGGGGTGTCTAAAGGCGCACAGGTTTCATTTACCGCCGTTGCAGGCGGGCACTATCTCGCAGGGCAACAGCAACTCGTACCGCCAGGCTAGACTGGCACACACCAGGTGACTGCCGCTACATCCATATCAGCACGACGCGAATCTGCGCTTCCGGGTGCAAGTTCCCCCTAACCGTGACCATTCGCAGGTGAGGATGGCCTCTCGTTCAGCACTACTGCTAAAACGTAGCCCACAGGCTTGAGCGGTTGGACGCTTCCTTCGTGGGGGGACATCCAAGATACCTCGCCCTCAGTGAGAGCGCAAATCACGCGGCCGTGATCCGCTCAGGCGGACCCTTTTACCCGGCCTTGTTCAGGGGGCACGTCTTCTGACACAGGTTGCACTCTACCTCGACAACCTCACCTCTTTGCTGGATACGGCGGGCCTTGCGGATCTTCTCCTCATCATTGCTGAGCCAACCATCGGCTGCAGGTATGATGCACCGGGAGAAATCCACCCGGTAGTCAGAAATTGCTCCACCCGGGCATACGTCCTCGCAGCGCCGGCAATCACCGCACGGGGCCGACTCGAGGGGATCGTTTGGCTCGTCGAAGGCCATCTCAGCATCTGTCAGCAGTAAGCCGAAGCGAAGGTTCGATCCGTGCTTCGGATGGGCCACCAGAGAGTTTCTTCCCATCTGACCGAGCCCGGCCAGCACCGCGGCCCGCTTGACGGAGACATCATTGGTGATCTTCGCTTCGTAGCCCTGTTGCCTGAACCAATCCCGGAGACGATACTCCCGGTGCCTGATGATTTCCCAGTAGAAACTGCCCAACAGGTTATCCATCCGCACGATGGCGTCGAGGACTTCCTCACGGCTGTGCAGCCCCAGCACAACCACGGATCGACAATCGGGCCATATCTCGTGCGGGTGCTGCAAGTACTTGTCTGGCTCCGCAGGTTTGCGTATCCTCGGGTACCTCTGGAACAGCCCCGGGTCGGCGATACCCAGGAGGGAGAACCCCAAGCTCCTGGCCTGTCCCAACAGATCGTCCTTCACGGTATCTTACCCCCTTCGCTCCCGTCGCGGAGCAAATGACCTTGCATGGCTTATCGCACGCAACTGCTATCTGGCTTCTACCAGCAGACGGAAAACCCTGCAGCTGACATCCAACCCCGGCACTGCCCGCGGTCAGTCGACGCCTACAGGAAGAGAGCCACTCGTTCAGCAGCCAGGAACGTACCGATCAACGAATGACAGCACCCTGATGGCGTGAGCAAAACGCACCTTCAGTAAATAACAAATGGGTCAAAAACCTCTGGCGGCTTCATCTTGACACGGTCCTTCCATACCAGAACTCGGGAGGATGGGAGGATATCTCAGTTGCAGGGGGAATTGACGAGGAAGGCGTCCAAATCTCCACATGCCCTTTTTCGTGTCTCGCGCTGCACCCCTTGGGTGTTGGCGGGAGCCGCCACCGGGTGGGGATGGGATGCACCACCGTGGCCATGCGAGGGCCTTGAA
>SKXF01000270.1 GCA_007128555.1 Clostridia bacterium
ATGAGGAGTCCGACCGCACCTTGATGGATGTTCTCGCTGGTAGCATGGTATCGGACCCCGAACAGCTCATTATCTCCCGGGAAGAGTTTGACCAGATAGAGAAGAGGATGGGGGAGATGCTGAGTGACCTGGAGTGGCAGGTCCTCATGGCATACCTTGATGGTCGTTCTTACCAGGAGATTGCTCGAGAAATAGGTCGCCACGTCAAGTCCGTTGACAATGCACTCCAACGTGTAAAGAGAAAGCTGGAACAGTATCTGTTGGAAGTGGAAGCGGGACAGGACTGATTCCGGTACATATCCGGCAGGTCAGAGATGGGGCTTACCATTCGGACCGAGCCCGGATTTGTGTGTTGTCCTTGTATTGGCCTCGGTACCCATTCCCGTTTTGACGAGGCTCCCACACGAGGTTGGGTCGCTGATCGTGGGCGTGGAGGGGGAGTCTCCCTCTATGCCCAGTTAACCTCACTGCCTCCCGTCTCCACCCTATTCGATGCTCCGAACCCCATGACCCGTTTATTCGTGCCCTGCAGTTCCCCCCAGCTATGCCCGTCACTCAACACCCGTTCATGTTCTCATGGGACCGACCGTATGTGACCCGCTCAGCCTACACGTTGCCTGTCTCGCTTCGTCCTGGCTCGAGGTCCTGCAGATCGTGGATCACACATACGCATTGAGATGGTGATGGGGGCCTCAGCTCAGGACTCAACACCGACCGATGTCCTTTCGAGAGGTGATCTGCCGGACCATCAATGCCACCTGGTGACACCGTCGGGACACATGCTGCTGGCGAGTGGCCTCGCATCCAACATGGTCCGGGATCGCAGGTCGGTGTTTCGGCATGGCTTGCTTCGGTTCATAAAGCATGGATCTCGTAATTTGCTCTGGCATCTTCGGGTCTAACAGAAGGATAGAGGCCTATGTTTGTCGAATAAACTATAGAACCTATGATAACGGGTGAAGAACACAATTGAAGGGAGTGACTTTTTTGCTTATAAGACACCGATGGAGGTATGTGGGGATAGCCCTAGTCCTGGCTTTGTTCATGCTGCTGGCATTGGGGTGTGGAGCAACCGAAGAAGTTACTGAGGAGGAGCCGGAGGAAACGGAGGAGGAGCCAGAAGAAGAACCTGCCGATGAGCCCGATGAACCCAAGATATTGAGGATCGGGATGCAGACAACGCTGGACCTTCTCGACCCACACAAGACAGTTTCTGAATCAGCTGGCCAGCCCATGCATTTCATGTTTGATACATTGGTGGTCACTGACTTCGATCTTGGAACCGTTCACCCTCATCTTGCGACGTCCTGGGAGATTTCCGAGGATGGTCTGATCTACACATTCACAATCCGAGAAGACGTGAAATTCCATTCTGGAAGACCCATGACAGCTGAAGACGTTGTCTGGTCCTTCAATCGATGGTTCTCCGAAGAAATCAACTCGCCAAGTGCAGATCGTGCGGGCCGCGTGAAGGAAGTCCGGCTCGTAGACGACTACACGTTCGAGATGGAAATGGAAGCACCTCACGCTATGCTCCTGATCTTCCTGGCACAGTTCGAGGCTTCTATTCTTGACCGGGAGATGGTTGAGGAGTACGGAGAGGACTTTGGTTCGGCCATGACAGGCGGTACGGGCCCGTACAAGTTTGTCGAGTGGGTTCACCGCGAGCGGATCATACTGGAGCGGAATCCGGATTATACCTGGGGCCCTCCCATCTTCAATAACCAGGGGCCTGCCCACCTGGACGGGATCGAGTACATCAAGATACCTGAGCCTTCGACTCTGGCAATGGAATTCGAGGGCGGCGGCGTTGATGTCGTATGGCGAGTTCCCGTTGACCATGTATCACGTTTCCAGGGCAATCCCAATCTCAACGTGAATCGAGTCGATCCGTTCCTCTACATGCGCTATATAGGTTTCAAGGTCGTCAGACCCTTTGCCGACGACATTATCATCAGAAGAGCGCTGAACCATGCCGTCGATAAGCAGGCTATTGCCGATGCCGTCTATTATGGTGTCGACACACCTTTCTGGAACATTATGCCTCCTGGTGTTCCTGATTACTGGGAGGGCGCTGAGGATCTCTGGCCGAAGTACGATCCCGATGAGGGTAACCGCATATTGGACGAAGCGGGATACCTGGTCGGCGATGATGGGTACCGGTACAAAAATGGAGCGCGGATCGAGCTCGATTTCATCCATTTTGACAGTGCCCCCACCCCGGAAATGGCCATGTATGTTCAGAGTTTCGCCCGAGAGGTCGGCATCCACATCGAGTCAGTGCCACACCCCACTGCCGCTTTCTGGGCAGTTTCTCGCGAAGACGATTACGAGATGTTCCATATGAACACCCCCGTGGCATCAACGCTGGAGACTGCCGGTCGCTACTTCCACACGCGGGGTATGCCGGCACCTAACCGTGTGTCCTGGAGTGATGAGCACACGGATCAGATCATCGATGCTGGACGGGCGGCGCCGAACATGGAAGCGGCCTTCCCGTATGCCAAGGAGTTGCAGAGGATTGTCGCTGAGAATGCCCTCTGGATCCCCCTTGTTCAACAGAATGCGTATATCGCGACGAGACACTGGGTGGACGGCGTCCGACCCCACGGTCAGTATGGAGTCACGCTATCATACGGACAGATGGACATAGAACTCTTCGACCGCGACGAGTAAGCAGGAACCTGCTGCTGGGGCCCGGGACGAGTCATCCTGGGCCCCAGCAGAGCCCGTTCAGATGAAGTGGCGGAGCAGCACCGCCGCAACGGAGAGGATCACGTCCTCGCGGTTCCAGTTCAGATACCACGGTCACTGTCAGTGTGACGACGGTGCACGGTCCCAGGGGGAATGGGCCGTCAGCAGGGCCTCCAGTGCCTGACGAGATCACACGGTGAGTGTCTTGTCCGCCTGGGCAAGGGTCTCCGAGATCGTGTACATATTTGTGACCTGCCCGACTCTCAGATCATTCTTCAAGTGGAAATAGTCGAGGCAGGTTCCACAGGAGAGAATTTCGGTACCCCGGCTGTCGAGCCACGACAGATCATCCAGCACGTCAGAGCTGCCTGACGTCAGAAACACGCCCCTGTTCACAAAAATCAAGGCCTTGGGAAGGTGTTCGGCATGCACAAGCGTGTGGATATAGCTTCTGATCAGGATCCTTCCCAGCTCAACATCGGGTCCCATGCTATCGCTCTCGAATAAGATCACCATGGAGCCCCGACGGGATCCTGTGTAATCGAGTTCCTCCCGGGTAATGGTGATATAGTAGTCATCAGAGTCCATTGTCACGTCTGCATGGCAGGAGCGGCTCCTGGCTAGATTGCAGACTTCGTCCATGGCTCCGGGGTTGCCCACGATGACCTGGAGGTCCCCCTCATCATCAGCGTCCAGGGCATTCTTTACCAGGGCCAGGGGACACTGGTGGCCCCTGCCATCCACGATTGCCGTCACGTGTTGATCACCCTTCCTTCGGTTCTTGCACCCTGCGGATTGCGGATTGTGGTTATTCCGCCGCTAGAAACAGCATGGTTACTTCCAGCATGACGCAAACACGGACCTTGTTGATATTAATCTAACAGCAAACGGGCAGATTTGTTAAGGGTACAGGGTCCGTGCCGAAGTGAATCGCGTCGCCCCGATCACGGGGCAGATGATCGCTGGATCGTCTCACCGTCCGCCCCGATTGATCCTGTGGGTCACAGGGGACGTCTTTCGTCTGCAGGGGTGTCCCCCGTATAATGCTATTGGAGGAGATGAGTCGCCCCTTTGTTTTGCCCGGTAGCCAGAGGATCACATGATCAGGAAGGGATGCTCCATGGCAAAGAGAATCTACTTTACCTTCCCAAGCATACATTTCGCCATCAGGGCAGAGAAGCTTCTGGAAGACAGGCCGTGGCAGGTGAGAATGCTTCCTGTGCCGCGGATGATCAGCTCTAGCTGTGGGACAGCGTTGTGCTGTCTTCCTGAAGACGCTCGGGATGTATTGCAGCTTCTGGAGGAGGCGTCTGTCCCCCTGGAGGGGCAGTATGAACTGGATGGGAGGCAGCTTCTTGGCCCCCTGTCGTTTTCGTGAGAACCTCCAGGATGCGAGCAGTTAGGCTGCATTCAGCGACTGCCGCACCAGGCAATGTTGAGCCTGTTGAGTTGAGAGGTGACGATGTGTTGTATCTTGATAACGCTGCTACCAGCTGGCCAAAGCCGGAGAAAGTCTACCAAGTAGCAGATGCGGTCCTTCGTTCTGTCGGTAATCCCGGAAGATCGGATCATTCTGGCAGCCGCGCTGCTGATCGTATTGTGTACAATGCCCGGGAGAGACTGACGCACTTCTTTGGGGGGCATGATCCATCTCAGTGCGTCTTTGCCTTCAGTGCTACGGATGCCCTGAACATGGCCATGAAAGGGTTGCTCAACATGGGCGATCATGTGTTGACGACGCCCTATGAGCACAACTCCGTGTCCAGGCCTCTTCACTCCCTGGCACGCAGAGGGTTGATCTCGTTGTCTGAGATCGGCAGCCACAGAGACGGGACGTTGGACCTGGTGGGGCTGCCAGGATTGTTTCGACCCAACACTCGATTGGTTGTGTGCACCCACGCCTCAAATGTGTCTGGAATGCTGTTTCCCGTAGAACAGGTCTCGTCCATTGCCCGCCAGGCGGGGGCGTTGGTGTTGCTTGATGCGGCTCAGACTGCAGGTGTCGTTCCCATCGATGTCCAGAAGATGGGGGTGGACATGATGGTGTTCACCGGCCACAAGGGACTCCTGGGTCCCCAGGGGGTGGGCGGGCTTTATGTTCGCAGTGGGATCAAGCTGCGGCCG
>SKXF01000304.1 GCA_007128555.1 Clostridia bacterium
GTCAGTGCGTATTTATTATCTCCCAGCGCCATCAGTTCGTCATAGGATATCTGCCCGGATAAGAGCAAAGCACCCACCTCCTCAATAAAGGCCAACTACTCACTCACACCTGTCTGCCGACCGTGAAGACGCCCGGCAACCGTCTCCGGCTGAACAGCCGAGAGGATCACGTGGCCACTGTCGGTCACGATCACCGCCCGGGTCCGCCTGCCGTACGTGGCATCGATGAGCAGTCCGTCCTCCCGGGCCTCCGAAATCGCACGCTTGATCGGGGCGGACTCCGGGCTGACAATCGCGATCACCCGATTCGCCGAAACCATGTTTCCGAACCCAATGTTCACCAACACGATGGAACTCATACGATCACTCCTATCATTGCTGTCTATTCTATGTTGCGCACCTGCTCGCGAATATCCTCGAGAAGATTCTTCATGTTGATCGCCACCTGGTTCAGCTCGGCATCGGACACCTTCGCCGCCACCGTGTTCGTCTCTCGCACCATCTCCCCGGCCAAAAACTCCAACTTCCGTCCCAGGGCACCGTCACCGGCTAGTCCTTCGCTGAACTGCTCCACGTGACTGCGGAGGCGAGCCGTCTCCTCGCTGATGCTGGTCCTCTGAACCGCAAGGGCGACCTCGTTGCGCAGATCCAGATCATCCCTGGAGATCCCCTCATCATTCACCAGCTGACGAACGCGCCGGACGACGGCTTCGAAACGACGACGTTCAACCTCGCCAACAGACGCCTCGATCTGCGCCAGATGTGCCCCGAAGTCCTCCAACAGGTCCCCCAGGATCCCGCCGAGCGCCCTGCCCTCGCGCAATCGCATTCCGACGACCTGGTCGATGACCTCTGCCAGGGCATCGTCAAACATGTCCTTCAGGGCCTCAGGGTCGAAAGCAATCTCCTCCACCTCCACCACGCCCGGCAACAAGACCAGGTCACGAAGGGCGAGTTCAAAGGGCAGATCATGAGCCTCACTGAGTTCCTTCAGAAACCTATAATAGTCCCCCGCCAGGGCAGTGTCAACGCGTGGACGCCGACTTCCGCTGCCCCTGGCATCCAGGTTCACCACCAGGTCAACGCGGCCCCTGCGGATCTTCTCCTCGACGGCGCCACGGATCTCGTTCTCCCAGGTCTGGGGAATCTCCCGGGGGAGATTGATAGAAATGTCCAGGTAGCGGTGATTGAGGGTTCTCATCTCCATCACCAGGGTCAAATGGGCCGAAGTGTTCTCCCGTCGGCCAAAACCGGTCATGCTGTTCAGTGGCACATCATCGCCTCCCTAAAGAGACCAGGATCACGCCCAGGATCAGGGCACCAATGTAGGATACCATCCCCAGGGCGGGGTAGCCCAGCAGGTACGGCGGACGGTCGAACTGGATGATCAGGGAGCCACCAATGATCAACGCGGCAATCAACACGGCCAGGGAGATCCGCTGGGCTATTTTCTCAAGCCCCCCCAGGAAGGACTCCAATCCGACGTGCTGGAACTTGATCGAAAACTCTCCCCGGTCGGCGCGATCGACAAGGGAACCCACTTGTCCCGTCCAGTGGGAAAAGCGGCGGACAATGCGCCGGATGCCCACCGTCGCCGACGAGCGCAAGTCATTCCAATCCCACCTCCTGAACAGGACGGACCGGATGCGGGGCCGGATCTCATCGGCAAGCCTGAGGTCCGGATAGATCAGCCGGGCGGAGGACTCCGCCGCCACCAGGGCCCGGACCAGGCTGATGTAAGATGCGGGCATGGTAATCCGATGACGCCGCAGGATCTGCATCATGAAGATCAGGACCTGTCCCAGGTTGAATCCCTGCAGGTCCTTGGCATAATTGTGCTCCACCAGTTCCATCAACTCGTGGCGGAGTTCCTGGATGTTGATATTGCCGCGGGGTTGTCCAATCTCGAGCAGGATCTCGACGAGAAAAGCGTAGTCCCGTTCCGTGAGCGCAAGAAACAGGTCGACAAGGTCATTGATGCTATCGTCATCGATCAGGCCCACCATGCCGTAATCGAGAATGGCCAGCCGATCCAGGCCGACCACCAGCAGGTTCCCCGGGTGGGGATCAACGTGGTAGGCGCCCAGTTCAAAGACCTGGTGCATGGACATGTCCACGGCCACCTGGGCCAGGTGCCGGCGGCGATCGGGAGGGAAAAAGCTGAGGTCATCAACGCGGCGCCCGGAGATGTGGGACAGGGTCAGGACCCGGTCGCCGGAGACCTCCCGGAACACCCGGGGAATCACGATGTTCGGGTCATCGGCAAAGCCGGTGCGGAAGACCTCGACATTGTCCGCCTCGCGCTCGAAGTTCAGTTCTCCCCGCAGCCCCCGGCCGAACTCCCGGACCATCCCGGGCAGTCCATAGGGCTTTGCCTCCGCGACGTGTTCGTCGATCAGGTTCGCCAGAAGAGCCACGATCTCCATATCCTGCTCGATGGTGCGCGCAATCCCGGGACGCTGGATCTTGACCACCACCTGGGTGCCACGGTACATCGCAGTGTGCACCTGGGCTATGGAAGCCGAGGCGAGGGGCTCCTCGCTGAACGCGCTGAAGATCTCATCCGGCGGAGCGCCCAGTTCATCGATCACCACCTGCCGGATCTCCTCGAAGGGCACCGGGGCCACATTCTCCTGGAGGCTTTTCAGCTCATCGATGAACGCAGGAGGCACGAGATCGTACCGGGTGCTCATCATCTGTCCTGCCTTGACGTAGGTGGGACCCAGTTCTTCAAGGGCCAGCCGTGTCTGTCGGGCCAGCTCCTCCCCGGATGTAGCCACTCCCCTGCGCCGGAAGGACAGGTTAAAGGGCAGCGGCAGCCTCTCCAGGAGCGGTCCATAGCCGTAGCGCACGAGGATTCTCAGGACATCATGAAACCGCCTGGCATGTCGTAGTGCAAAGTAGCTCATCCAACCACCAAATCCTATTCCGTGTTCTCCTCGAACTCATCATCAGGGCGAAGCTGGGTCGCCCGGGGTACGGTTACGGTACCCCGGAATGTCTCGCGCACCGGCCCGGTGAGATGAAGATCCTCAGCACCGTCCCATCTCACCGAGAGACGCCCACCCGGCATCGTCACCTCCACCGGAGATTCGCACCGGCCCCGCCTGATTGCCCAGACCGCAGCGGCACACGCTCCGGTACCGCAGGACAGGGTGATCCCGGAACCCCGCTCCCACACACGCGCCTGAATATGATGCCGGTCAACGACCGTCACCAGTTCCACGTTGGCCTTCATCGGAAAGAGGGCGTGTTCCTCCAGGAGGGGCCCCAGGCTTTCCAGGTCTACCGCGTAGGGATCTCGCACGAAGATCACGCAATTGGGGTTGCCCACCCGAACCCCGTAGACGGGAATCATGTGCCCCCCCAGCCTCATGGGGACGCCCGCGCCAAGGAGGCGGGGATTGCCCGCCATGGGTATTTCGCCACGCAGGAAACCTGGCGGGGACATGGTCACGTCCACGCTGCAGACATCTGCGCTCTCCGAAATCTCCAGTGTCACCTCGCCCGACCGGGTGCTGACGGTGAATGTGGGCCCAGTGGCAAGTCCGTGATCCCAGGCGTACAGGCCCAGACCCCGGACACCGTTGCCGCACATATCGCCCTCGCTGCCGTCGGCATTGAAGATCCTCATCTCGAAGTCGGCTTCCTCCGAGGGCAGGATCAGGATGAGACCGTCCGATCCGACGCCCCGGTGGCGATCCGCAAGAATTGACGACAGGATCGACCAGTCCATCCGGGGCAGTCTCTTGCTGACCCCGTCAAGATATATGTAATCGTTGCCCGCCGCTTCCATTTTGACAAAAGAAAGACGCACACTGCACCTCCTTACATCAAGTCTGTCGTTCGCAGCGGCTGTCCATTTGAGCCAATTCTACCATCTCAGGTCTCAACAACCAACCGTCTACCGGTGATGCCCAGCAAAACGCGTTCTGCAACGGGACCGACCACGGCCGCCCCGGCACAGATTAGAACTGCCCTCACATCCAGGGGCACCAGGCGCATGATTCCCGCCAGGGGCGGAACATATAGGACCGCCAGCATGATGCCAAAAGATGACAGCACAGCGACGGCCAACCACGGGTTGGTCGCCAGGATGGTCCCGGTCGTGCCGCCCATGTAGTGGGTCTCACAGGCGTGGATGAGCTGGGAGAGCACAATCGTCACCAGCGCAACGGTCCGGGCCTCCTCCAGGGGACTGCCCGCTGCGATAAACAGGGCAAAGTTCACCGTGCTGACCAATCCGATCAGAAGGCCGCGACTCATGATCCTGTTTCCCAGCCCCCCGCTGAACACGCTCGCCCTCACGTTCCGGGGAGGACTGTTCATCAGGCTGGCATCCGAGGGTTCCATCCCAAGGGCCATGGCCGGCAGTCCATCCGTCACCAGGTTCACCAGCAGAATCTGCGTGGGCAAAAGGGGATGGGGTAGGTTAACCAGGGTCGCGGCCAGCATGAGCAGAAGTTCGCCGATGTTGCACGAGAGCAGGTAATAGATGAACTTGCGAACGTTGCGAAACACGCCCCGTCCCTCGCGAATGGCCGCAACGATGCTGGCGAAGTTGTCATCGAGCAGGATCAGGTCCGCGACCTTCCGGGTCACGTCCGTCCCCGTCAATCCCATTGCCACGCCGATATGGGCCTCCTTCAGTGCCGGGGCATCGTTGACGCCATCCCCGGTCATCACCACGACATGCCCGGCGTCTTTAAGTGCCCTTACGATCCGTAGTTTCTGCTCAGGTGTCACGCGGGCAAAAACCCGGCATCTTCTGACCATCTTGCGAAGATCCGATCGGCTTGCACGATCCA
>SKXF01000128.1 GCA_007128555.1 Clostridia bacterium
ATGATGTCCTCCCGGTCAGCACCCACCAAGAAATAGCTCCGCGCCTTGGCCCTGACAAAATTCCTGTACTTGAGCATCAAAAACTCGAGAGCTCTATTACTTCCCGCTCGAGCCACTTCAACCAGGTCCTCGTCAACCATTGCCTCATATTCCGAAGGATAAAACTCGGGATGAGGGTAAATGCTCACAAATATCCTCCTCCACTCCCAGGGCAATGATGTACCTCATAGCATCGAAGAACACAACATAAACTATGACAGCATGTCCCCTTATATGCAGAAACCATCCTTCCGAAAACGACGCAAACCGGGAAACAACAGTAGAAACACAAACATTAAGATTCTATGAACTATTAGCACACTGCAAATTATACAGACTAATCGGTCATCGGGTCAACTACTTGCCCTGCGACGTACCACCTCGTACATCAAGACCGCTCCTGCAACGGAAGCATTGAGAGAACCGATCCTGCCCCGGGAGGGCAGCGCCACCAGCTGATCGCAGGTCTCCGACAGCAGACGTCCCAGTCCACGCCCTTCATTGCCCACACACACAGCAATCGCGCCGCTCAGTTCGACCTCGTAGACGGGCGTCCCCCCTGCATCGGCTCCAAAGAACCACACGTGCTCCTCCTTGAGCCTTTTCGCCGTACGGACAAGGTTAGTCACCCTGGCCACTTGCATGTACTCTGTGGCCCCAGCAGAGGCCTTCACCACTGCCGGCGTGACCGGGGTGGCCCGCCGCTCCGGAATGATTACTCCGTGAACTCCGGCTTCCTCAGCCGTTCTTATGAGCGAACCCAGGTTATGGGGATCCTGGATGTGATCGGCGAACAGGATGAAGGGAGCTTCCTGGCGGCCCTGTGCAGCCTGGAGTATGGCCTCGACCGTACTGTACGGATAGGATTCGCATCTTGCCATGACCCCCTGGTGAACCGGTCCTGAAGATCTGTTGTCCATGACTCCCCGGGCCACCCGTGACACCTGTACTCCTTCAGACCTGGCCATCCGCTCCAGGCTTTCGATGTCACGTCCGCCGATGCCCTCGGCGAGAGTGAGCTCCTGGATCTGCCGAAGCCCGGCACGGAGCACTTCCCGGACGGGATTTCTACCCTCAATCCACTCCACGGCCACCTTCCTTTCAGGTTTCCTCCGTCTCTTTCCTTTCAGGTGCTGCCCGGAAAGAACCGGGCTCCCTGGTTAACTGGTCGATGAGTCCGCAGCTGTGGGCCCCTTCCCAGCACAGGCCTCGAACCCGACAGGGTGGCCCTGCGATCCCAAACAGGTTGGGGGCCAGTTTGCGAAGTTCCCTCAGCACTGCGTCAGCCAGGCGCCTTATTTCCCACTGGGCGCGAGTACACATGCGCACCTCAAACCACTCCAGCCAGGCCCTGGCGTTCTTGGACATGATCATGCTGCTCGCAACAGCCTGAGGAAGAACGAAACGGGCATCTTCCCCCGGTACTCCCGCAGCACACAGGTCTTCATAAAGCTTTCGAGAATCAGCAAGGTGGCGGCGAAACTGCTCGCGCAGGTCCGGGTCTCGATCAATCGATGGTGGGGCAACAAATTCAAAACCTCGCTGGTCGATATAGCGTTGTGACTGCTGTGAGTAGCTTGCGATTCGAGATCGGACCAGCTGATGGGAGGATACCCGGCTCAATCCCTCGATTCCAATCGTGAAGGATGCATGTTCAAAGGGCGACAGATGACCTCGCTCCCGGAGCATTCGAATCATCCATCCGACCTCAGAGTCCTCCATACCAGTACCGATATCGTCTATACCCCTGGGCGAGTAGCACAGCCGTGCGGCAACAGCAACGGTGCGGTCGGGTTCACGAGTGTAGTCGATAACCTCTACCTTCACGTCAGAGATCTCCTCTCTTGACGCGTGTACCCTCGGAGGTATCCTCCAGCTGCAAACCGAGGTCGGCAAGCCGGTCACGAATGAGATCCGCCATGTCCCAGAGTTTCTTCTCCCGGGCCTGCTCGCGAACGGCAATGAGAACATCCAACAGTGCATCATCCAGGTCCCCGTCTGCCGGGGAGTGTGCTCCGCCCGATCTTGCCATCAGAGACTCCATCCCCTCTTGCGGCCATATGCCTAAAATACACGCACATACCTCGACCTGGTCTGCCAGATCATCCAGAACATCGAAAACGGGAGCACTGAGCAAAAAGTCCGGCGCGTTGATGACAGCATTGACCGATCGAACAGCCTCAAATATGGCAGCCATAGCCCGCGGTGTGTTGAAATCGTCATCCATGGCAGCACAGAAATCTCGCGCCAGGTTCTCCCCGACCTCCTGCAGGAGATCAGCCTCCTGGTCAGCAAGCATCACGTCATCCCTGGGCTGGCGGCGGAGCATCTGCCTCAACGCTGAAAGAGAGTTGACGAGGCGATGCCAGGCCCTGTCCGCCTCTTGCAGCCTTTTTTCGCTATAGGTCAGGGGGTTCGAGTAGTGGGCGCTGAGCAAGAACTGCCGAACCACTTCCGGGCGAAACGCCTCAAGAATCTCACTGGCAGTGACAAAATTGCCGAGGGACTTTGACATCTTGCCATCTTCACCGGTCACCATGCCATGATGAATCCAATACCTCGCAAAGTCACCACAGCAGGCTTCACTCTGGGCCCTTTCGTTTTCGTGATGGGGGAAAACCAGATCGGTTCCGCCTCCGTGCATATCAAAGCCACATCCGAGATACTTGACGGCTATAGCCGAACACTCTATATGCCACCCAGGACGTCCAGGACCCCACGGGCTGTTCCAGCTGTCCATGCCCTCATGGGCGCTCTTCCACAAGGCAAAATCAGCGGGGTGCTTCTTCCTCTGGTCTACTTCAATTCGCGCACCAGCCATCAGATCATCGAGGCACTGCCCTGATAGTTTGCCGTAGGCAGGAAACGTGGTGACGCTGAAATAGACGTCGCCGTCCACCTCGTAGGCATGACCCTTCTGCAGCAGATCCGCGATCATCTGTATGATCTCATCCATGTGCTCGGATACCCACGGGTACTCATCGACAGGACGGACACCCAGCGCCTCCATGATCTCATCATACTCACTGTGGTACCTCTCGGCCAACGCCCGTTCGCTGATACCCTCTAGGGCAGCCCGTGCAGCCACCTTCTCATTGACATCTGTCACATTCTGTATGGCACGAACATCCAATCCCCGGTAGCGTAGATACCTCATCACCGCGTCCCAGAACACCGAGGGACGTGCATGACCCAGATGGGTACTACTGTACGGAGTGACACCGCAGATGTATATGCTGACCCGTCCCGGATCGCGCGTCTCGAACCGCTCTTTGCGCCCCGAAAGCGTATTGAACACCCTGAGACTCATATGCATCACCTCCAAGATTAAGCAATTCGATTATACCATACAGGATCAAGATGACGACAAATATCATGGTCCTCATGCCAAGAGGACGAGCAGACCCCTCACTAGTGCAAATCAGGGGCCTGTCGCCCTCGCCTGTTCCTCTCCAATGACCGTCTACTCCAGTGTTGACACGTCACTCAGTATGGCGACCTGCACACTGTCCACACCATGAGGAAGCAGCCCGAGTCTGCTGGCCGCCTCCCTGGACAAATCCAGGTCTCGCCCGGAGATGTAGGGCCCCCGGTCGTTGATCGTCACCGTGACGGTCCTCCCGGTTGGTGGGTAGGTCACCTGCAGTACGGTTCCGAAGGGCAACGATGGGTGCGCTGCGGTCAGCCGGGTAGGATCGAAAATCTCTCCACTTGCCGTGCGCAGACCGGCAAACTTGTCCCCGTACCATGAGGCGACCATGGAGATCCAACGCTTCGTGCGTTCATACTGCAACCGTGGTAGGCCAAAGGCTTCTCTCAAATTGTCGGACCAGACCCGTGCCAGGCCTGAAGTTGTTGTGCCATTGGCATGGGCAGTCTGGGGATCTATCGTGACAACAACGGCGCTCCCGGCCCCAACCACGTCGTAATCGCCTGCTCGGGAGGGTCCCAGGTCATGCAGGTTCTTCTGATCCTCGCTAAGAGCACGAAGACGGTTCAACACGATGGCCCCCCTTTGTGCGGGAGACCACCCGCCCATCGTTGACCGTATCCGGACAACCACCTCGCCATTGACCAATATTTCCGCGACTTCGTCACCGTCATGATCGGCGATATTCATCTCAAGGCGATCGTCTTCAGAGGCAAACATATCACTACGCGCAACTGCTTGTGTACCTGCGGCTCCCGTCAGAGTCGTTAAAAAAACCACGCTTACAACAACCACGACCCCAGAACGGCATCGGCTGAAAACCGCACGAGACATAGTCAAAACTCCTCTCGTTGGCGGATCGACCAGCTTACCGTTCCTTAATCTTCTCACATTACCACTTTCTATGCACCGGTTACCGTGCTTACGGCAAGGACAGCGATCCCCTCTCCCCGCCCCACGGCGTCCATCATCTCATTCGTCTTGGCCTTAATGGAGATACACTTCTCATCGACTCCGATCAAGGACGCCACACTAGTTCTCATGCCGGCAATAAACGGAGCTAGCCGGGGCCTTTCTGCCACGACCGTTACGTCGATGTGGACCACAGAGCACCCGAGTTCCGTGATCATGTCCACGACACTCCGCAGCAGAAGCCGACTGTCTGCCCCCTTCCATTTCTCGTCCCCGGGGGGAAAATGAGTCCCAATGTCACCGAGAGAGCAAGCACCAAGCAGGGCGTCACAGATGGCATGCAGTACAACATCCCCATCCGAATGTCCGACCGGGCCTGCCGAGTTGGGAATCCTGATTCCGCCGAGGATCAAGGCTCTCCC
>SKXF01000236.1 GCA_007128555.1 Clostridia bacterium
ATTTATCGGGACCCCTGCCCTCAGCAGGAGCCGGCGAGACCGGCAGTATGTCCTGGTTAACCGGAGGCCAGTGAAGCATCCGGGGATGGGTGCGGTGCTGAACCGCGCGTACGAGGGCTTTGTGGATCGAGGTCGTCATCCCATCGTCGTCCTTGTGATCTCCGTGGCGCCCCAGAGAATTGACGTCAATGTCCATCCCGCCAAGCGGGAGGTCCGTATCCTCGAGGAGCGGGAGCTGCTGGGTCGAATATACAACGCCATTCGGGGCGCCCTTTTGGGCATGCCGGCGCCGCGCTGGGAGGTCCGGGAGGGGGGGAAGGGTCCTCGGGGTGACGGACGTTCCTCCTCTGCCGGGGAACGAGATCTGCCGACCCAGGGGCAGCTCACCTACTTCCCCCAACAGGGCGAGGAGCAGACCCCCTCTGAGGTGTTTCGGCAGCTTCGTCCCCTCGGACAGATTGACGAGACCTACCTGGTGGCCCAGGGCCCCGAGGGGATGTACCTGGTTGATCAGCACGCGGCCCACGAACGGTTATACTATGAGCGTGCCCTGGAGGCCTACAGGTCCCGGTCATCTCCATGTCAGCTGCTGGCCGTTCCCCATGCCTGTGAGATCGGCCCCGAGATGATGCAGCTCTGGGAGGCCGCCAGCGATGATTTCGAGGCCCTGGGTTTTGACGTGGAGCCCTTTGGTAAGGACACCCTACTCGTCAGGGGGGTTCCGGTCTACGCGGGTGAATCGGTTTCTGCGCACCTTCTGTCGGAGGTCCTGGAGAAGATGGGGGGTCGTCCGACGACGAGGGAATCCATCGCCCTTGCGATGGCCGCCTGCAAATCGGCGGTCCGGGCGGGGGACAGGCTGACGGTTGCCGAGATCCAGCATCTTCTCGAGGACCTCGCTGGACTGAAGCAGGCAGGGACCTGTCCCCACGGCCGTCCGACGGTGGTCATACTGACGAGGCGTGAGTTGTCCCGCATGTTCGGGCGTCATTGAGGGAGGCTGAGGGCATGGGCAAAAAGACGCGTGTTCTGACCATCGTGGGGCCCACAGCCGTGGGCAAGAGCGGCCTGGCCGTGGAGCTCGCCCGTCGCTTTCGTGGCGAGATTATCTCGGCGGATTCGATGCAGGTCTACCGGGGTATGGACGTCGGCACGGCGAAGATGACCCGGGAGGAGATGGCGGGTGTTCCCCACCATATGATGGATATTCTTCCTCCGACCGAGCGCTTCAGCGCGGGCCGATTCAAGACCCTCGCCCGTTCGATTATTGCGGATATCACAGGCCGAGGGATGCTCCCTCTCGTGGTCGGGGGCACGGCTCTGTATGTTCGAGCCTTGCTTTATGATTATCCCCTGGCGCAGGTGGCGAGAGATCCCAGATTGAGGGGGCAGCTGCAGCGGAAGGCCGAGAGGGAGGGGCCCCGATCACTGCACGCCATCCTTGAGGAGCACGATGCTGACAGTGCTAGGCGGATCCACCCCAATGATCTCAAACGCGTGATCCGGGCGATCGAAGTGCACTGCAAGACAGGTCGAACCATGACGGAGTGGAGGCGCGAGACGCCGGACGAACCGGCCTATGATGCTCTGAAGATCGGTCTGTGCGCCCGCCGAGACGTGCTCTATGAGCGGATCAACAGGCGGGTCGATGAGATGATCAGCCGTGGGTTGGTGGCCGAGGTCCGGCATCTTATGGAGACGTTCGGTGCCCTCAGCTCAACCGCGGGCCAGGCCCTGGGCTACCGGGAGGTTATCGCGTACCTGGAGGGCGAGGTGGACCTGGACGGGTGCATCTGTAAGATCAAGACCCATACGAGGAATTTCGCCAAGCGTCAGCTCACGTGGTTCCGGGCGGACGAGGACATTCAATGGGTTGACGCAACGTCCGGAAAGGCCCTCGAGGAGGCGTCGGCCCGGGTAGCCAGCTGGATGGATTGAGCGCTTCTTTTCCCCTCGATTCTTTCCGATATCTTCGCTTCTCCGGGAGCCTGGGGACATTTCCCGGGCAATATTCCCTCCCTATGACGTACTCATAAGATCAATTTAATATTCGTCGGATTTTTTTTGCTTTGTGGGGAGGAATTCAAAGTGGAGTGCAGAATACAGGGAGTGGATGAGAAGTGGAGCGGAGTGGAGGATAGGGGAGTTCTGAGGGGTTTGTGATGGGGAGCATGCCGGGAACGGGAGGTCCATCGTCGTGTTTATGGGTGAGTATCGGCACAACATAGATGAAAAGGGTCGTCTGATTGTCCCCGCAAAATACCGAGCGGAGCTGGGGGAGTCCTTTATCATTACCAAGGGACTCGATGGATGCCTTTTCGTTTATCCCGATGCGGAGTGGACAGCCCTAACCGAGAGGATGAAGGAGTTGCCCCTCACAAAGTCTGATGCCCGCGCTTTCGTGCGTTTCTTCTTTTCTGGGGCCTCGGAATGTAACTGCGACTCACAGGGTCGCACGGTGATCCCCTCGAATCTCAGGACCTATGGAAAACTGGACAGGGAAGCGGTCATCGTAGGGGTCGGAAGTCGAATCGAAATCTGGAGCGGCGAGAAGTGGGATGAGTTTGAAAGCTCTGCCGAGGAGACGTACGAGGATTCGGCAGAGAAACTCACGGACCTGGACCTGTTTTGATGGCAGGCGGCGAGGTCTTTCATCAGCCGGTGATGCCAGACGAGGTCGCCGAGTGCCTGGATGTTCAGGGTGGAGGCGTCTTTGTCGACGGCACGGTAGGTGGCGGAGGTCATGCCCGTGTCCTGGCGGAGAGACTGTGCCCCGAGGATTTACTCATTGGGATAGATCTCGATACCGAGGCTCTCAGGGTTGCGGCCGAGGTCCTGTCTGGGGCGCGGCCCCAGGTGGAGCTGATCCACGGCAATTTTCGCTCTTTACCTGCTTTTTTGGCCGAGCGGGGAATCGATCGGATATCGGGGTGTCTTCTGGACCTGGGAGTCAGCTCCCACCAGTTGGACGCTCCGGAGCGAGGTTTCAGCTACCGGTTTGTAGATGCCCCACTGGACATGAGGATGGATCCCGGTGCTCGAAGAACCGCGGCGCACATCCTGAACAACGATGAAGAGGGAGACATCGCCCGCATCCTGCGCGATTACGGGGAGGAACGCTGGGCGCGACGGATTGCACGGATGATCGTCAGACGCAGAGAAGATCAGCCCTTCAAGACAGCGGGCGATCTGGTTGACGTGATCAAAGATGCCATACCCGCTCCTGCAAGGAGAAAGGGCGGGAATCCAGCTAAGAGGACCTTCCAGGCGCTGCGGATCGAGGTCAACGGTGAACTGGAGGGGCTCAGGACGTACTTTGAGGAGGTCATTCAGCTTCTCCGACCGGGTGGTAGGTTGGCGGTCATCAGTTTTCATTCCCTTGAGGATCGCCCCGCGAAGCAGGTCTTTCGTGACCTGTCCCGGGAGTGTCGTTGTCCACCGGAACTGCCCGTCTGCTGTTGCAGTGGGCCGGTGGTTAGGGACCTGACGAGAAGGCCCATTCGGCCGACGGATGCCGAGGTGTCGATGAACCCTCGCTCGGCGTCGGCCAAGCTCAGGGCAGTTGAACGCCTCTGAGGATGAATCAGTTGCAGGTTATATCGGATTGGAGTGGCGAGTAAGATGGCAGTGACGGCAAGGAAACTGGAGCAGATCCGGGAACAGCGACGCCCAGAACCTCCACAGAGGGGGAAGAAGCCCTGTGGGAAGGTCAGGAATGAGGCCCGAGTCAGGGGGAGGACCCTGATGTGGGTCCAGGGCCTCACCGCTCTGATGATGGTCTTTGTCATGGCCCTTGGCTTGATCGTGGTGGAGACGACCATTGCCAACCGGGGCTACGAGCTTGCAGGCCTGCGGATCCAGCTGGATGAAGCTCGAAGGCATGCTGACCATCTGGAGGCAGAGGTGGCGTCCCTCAGATCTACCCAGCGGATCGTTGCCGTTGCGGAGGACGATCTCGGACTGGTACAGGCAGGCAGTAACTATGCCACCGTTGCTTCCATTTCGGGAAACTCGCCTGTCACCCAGAGCGTGGATCAGGGTGAACAGGGAACGGAAGTTGCGGCGGGTCTGACGACCGTTGAACCACAGGTCAGTTCCGGGAGCACTGCGGGGAGGGTGGTACTATACTTGGAGTCCGAACCGGCCAGTGATAGCGGCGTACGCCTGGCAGATATGGGGACATGGTTGCTGCGATGGCTGCGAGGTACGCCTCCGGTTAGGGCCAGTACGGAGTAGCAACACACAATAGCTCACATGCAGGGGGACGACCGATATGAGGTTGCCCAGCATCGAGATGCGAAAACGAGTCCTTCACGGTCTCGTGGTTTTCGTGCTCATTTATATGGCGCTGATCTTCCGGGTCGGCTGGATCCAGGTGGTTCGTGGCGACGAACTGAGTGATGCAGCGATGCAATCGCGGACGCGGGAAATCAGCGTGCAGGCCCGCAGAGGGAGGATTATGGACCGGGAGGGGCGCGAGCTGGCGGTGAGCGTGGATGTTGACTCACTGTATACCGTGCCCGCGGAGGTGCGCAACGCCGGCCAATGGGCTGCAGCGCTGGCGCCGATCCTGGACATGGATGAGCGAGTACTGCGGGACAGACTGTCTACAAGTGCCTCTTTTGTGTGGCTTAAGAGGAAGATGGCGCCGGAGGCAGCTGCAGCCGTCAGGGACCTTGACCTGTCCGGTCTTTACTTCACCATGGAGAGCGAGCGCTTTTATCCCAAGGGTACGCTGGCTTCCCGGGTCCTTGGTTTTGCCGGCATTGACAGCCAGGGCCTCGAGGGAATCGAAATGA
>SKXF01000028.1 GCA_007128555.1 Clostridia bacterium
CCGAGCTCAACGGGGTCCCCAGCGTCTCTCAAAGATACGAAATGCACTCCCTTCACAACGCGCCCTGCCGCCACGTCAAGGCAGGGAATGATACGCTTAGCCAGCATCCGGTTCACCTCTTCTCTCACCAGATAAGTAAGCCCGTACTTCCTCAACGGGAATCGTGCCATCATACAGTGCCCGCCCAACAATAATGCCCTCCAGCCGCGGATGGTCCACCGCCAGTTCTCCGAGGCGGACCAGGTCGTCTACGCTTCCCACCCCACCCGAGGCAATCACGCACATCCCCGTCTCCAGAACCGACTGGACCAGATCCAGGTTCGGCCCCCCCAACATTCCGTCTCGATCTATGTCGGTGACGAGGACCCGGTCGATCCCCTCACTCAGAAGGTCTCGACAGAACGCCACAGCAGCTACCGATGTCTGCCTCTGCCAGCCTTCAACCGACAGCTGTCCGCCCCTGCAATCCACTGCCACCACGATACGGCCTTCATACGTCTCAACCAGTCGCTTCAGCAGGGATGGGTCCCGGGCCGCTGCGGTTCCGAGGACGACGCGCTTCACCCCGGCCTGAAAATACTCCGCTGCTCGTTCGTACGTACGAATCCCCCCACCCACCTGCAGGGGCAACCCCTGGCAGGCCATGGTCTCAATCAACCCGGCATTCCCTGGATTCCCAGTTTGAGCCCCATCAAGATCAACTACATGGATCATCTGGGCCCCCTTCTGACGCCAATGGCGAGCCATGGCCACTGGATCCTGGGAAAATACCGTCTCTTGGCAAAAGTCTCCACGAAAGAGGCGCACACATCTCCCCTTGCGAATGTCTACCGCAGGATACAGTTTCACAGCGCACCACTTTCCACGATTTCTTTAAATCTCCGTATGACTTCCATCCCCTGGGCTCCGCTCTTCTCTGGATGGAACTGGGTTCCGATGATGTTCGCCTTCTGCATGACGCTCACAAAGGGAACACCGTACTCCGTTACAGCAGCCGTGCCGGGCTCCCAGGTCAGTGGAAGATAATAGGAATGCACGAAGTACATGTAAGCACCCTCCAGGCCAGCCATCAGGCCACCAGGCTTCACGTCGCACACCCGGTTCCAGCCAATGTGCGGAACCTTCAGCCCCTGGCTGAATCGCTGCATCCGCCCGGGCAGAAGGCACAGGCCCTCCGCATCCACTTCATCGCCTGAGCCGCCCTCCTCGCTGCTTTCAAACAGCATTTGCATTCCAAGGCATATTCCCAACAGTGCCCTGCCCTGGTTCACAGCTTCGCGAATCGCAGATGCCAGGCCTCTCGTCCGCAGGGCACCAACGCCACTGGAGAACGAACCCACGCCCGGCAGAACAAGTCCCGAAGCATTCCGCACCCTATGCGGGTCAGAACTGATCTCGGCCTCCGCGCCAATGCTCAGAAAGGCATGGCGCACGCTGCGGACGTTATTGCGCCCGTAATCGATGATCACAATCATTCACGGAGCCTACCTTTCGTAGAGGGAATGCCCTCCGCTCCCGAAAGGGCAACCGCTGATCGCAAGGCCCTCCCCAGAGCTTTGAACGCGGCCTCGGACACATGATGTGCATTCCCGCCTGCTTCCAGGCGTAGATGCAGTGTCATCCCGGCATTGATTGTGACCGCACGAAAGAACTCCAACAGTAGATCCGTGTGAAACGCTCCAAACGGGCGTTCCGGCACAGCAAGGTCATAACGGAGAAAGGGTCTTCCGCTCAGGTCGACAACAGCAGTAACAAGGGATTCGTCCATGGGAATGGAAGCCTGCCCGAATCGTTCAATGCGCTCAGCCTCACCCAGGGCCTCGGCAAGGGCTCTCCCAAGGCAGATCCCCACATCTTCGACCAGGTGATGGGCATCCACCTCAAGGTCTCCCTGGGCCTGAACCTCGATGCCGAAGGCCCCGTGAAAGGCCATGGCTGTCAACATGTGGTCGAAAAAGGGAACCCCCGTCTGACTTGCAATGCCACCCGGTTCGTCCAGCGCAATCCTCACACGGATCGCCGTCTCATCTGTACAGCGCTCGCATACTCCGACTCTGCCCACTCAGTTTCCCCCTCTCGCCCAGCAGCTGAGCCGATCCACCAGGCGTCGACACTCATCGGCTGTACCAACGGACACTCGCACATGATCGCCCAATCGGGCTCCGTCACCGAAATACCGGATGGCAATCCCCTCACGTTCCAGTCTTGCATGCAGTTGGCGGGCTCCGTCACCGAAAACCCTCTCTTCGACCCGGATCAGCACGAAATTGCCCTCAGAGGGTAGGGGGGTTAGCCCGTCGATCTCGCCCATCTGACGGATCAACCACTCACGCCACCTGGTCATCTCGGCTACCGTTCTCAACTGAACTCGAGCTTGCTCCACGACAACCCGGGCAGCGACCTGGGCGACTGTACTGGTATTGTAGGGCTGGCGACAGTTCTGAAGTTTGCGAACAGAGGCTGTATGCGCAATCACATAGCCCACTCGCATGGCGGCCAGGCCAAAGGCCTTTGATAGTGTGCGAGTCACAATGATCCTCGGGTCCCGTTCCGCTGCCGCAACATGAGACCTACCGCCGAACTCGTAGTAGGCCTCGTCCATCACGATCACGCGAGCTGCGGAGTCCCAAAGGGACCGAACATCTTCCTCGGAGAAGTAGTTTCCGGTCGGGTTGTTTGGAGCGCATAGAAACAGGGCCGAAGGAGCTCGCGACACCTCGCGAAGAATCCCCGGAACGTCGAGTTCAAAACCCTCTAACAATGGAATCTCCACCACCTGCAGCCCGGCAAGCTCCGCACCCTTCCGGTACATCCCAAAGGTAGGCACGGGTATCACAACTCGCTCCAGCTCGGGCAAAAAAGACAGTAGAATCAGCTGCAGGAGTTCATCCGACCCGTTGCCCACCACAATGCTCTCTGGATTCACCCCTGCATACTTTGCCAGCGCTGAGCAGAGCTGCCTCGCCTCTGCATCGGGATAACGCCCCATATCCACCTCGCCCAGCGCCTGCACAATCCTCTGACGGACCTCCGGCACAACTCCGTAGGGGTTTTCGTTGAAGTGAAGCCTTACTCTGGTTCCCCTGGGCACAGGCGACCTCCTCTCGCTTCGACGGCACGAGCGTGCCCATCCAATCCCTCTGTCCGCGCCAGGAGGCAAGTAGCAGGGGCAAGGGCGTCAAATCCCTGACGAGATACCTGGAGAATGTTCGACCTCTTGGTGAAGGATTCGACCCCGAGGGGAGACGCAAAGCGTGCTGTACCCGCCGTGGGCAAGATATGGTTTGGACCTGCCGTGTAATCCGTGAAGGACACGGCAGAGAGATCACCAAGCACAACGGCTCCCGCATGGCGAACGTTACCCAGGGCCCCGATCGGATCCGCCATCCTGAGGCTCAGATGTTCCGGAGCCAGGGCATTGACCAAAGACCACAACGTCTCCTCGGGCGCCACGACCGCCCCTGACTCTCCCATCAGAGCCTGCCTGGCGATATCTGCACGGGACATCTGAGGGAGCTGCCGCTCCAACTCACACGCGACCGATTCAACGACCTCGGCGTCGGTGGCAAAGAGGAAGACCCTGGCATCGGGGTCGTGTTCAGCCTGGGCCAGAAGATCCGCTGCAACCGTCACCGGATCCGTCTGCCTGTCGCAGATCACCGCCAGTTCCGATGGCCCCGCAAGCGAGTCTACTTGAACCATCCCGTAGACGAGCCTCTTTGCAGCCGTGACATACCGATTCCCCGGCCCCGCGATCATGTCGACTGCCGGGACGGTCTCCGTCCCGAAGGCCATGGCTGCCACAGCATGGGCTCCCCCTATGCGATATACCCTGTCTATGCCCAGGCTGGAAGCCGCCGCGAGCACCGCTGGGTTAACCTCACCAGAGGGACCGGGGGGCGTGCAGACAACGATCTCTTTCACACCAGCAACCTGCGCTGGGACGGCTCCCATCAACAGTGACGAGGGATACGCCGCCCTTCCCCCTGGAACGTACAGCCCGACCCGTTCCATGGGGCGAACCAACTGTCCAAAGAACGTTCCGTCCTCACGAACCCGCCACCAGCTACGCGGAACTTCCTGACGATGAAAATCCGTGAGGTTAGCAATTGCCAGGTCAAGGGCATCTGCCAGGTCGCCTTGAGCCTTCTGCGCTCCCCGAGCGATTTCTCCCGCGGATACGCGGATCTGCGAAGGCTCCAGGGCCACCGAATCGAACATCTCCATATATGCAATAACCGCTGCATCACCGGCATCCCTGACCCCCTGCAAGATCTCACGCACCCGCTCCTCCAGGGTCAAATCCCAGGGCTGGGCACGAAGGGATGCAATGAAACGTCTCTCAAACTCCGTCACCGGATACACGGTCAACATCTATGACCACCTCCTCCTGCCCCCTGCTACCTGGCAAGGGGGCCGAGTAGCTCCTCAACCTCTGGCCGGACCTTCAGGCTCACTGGGTTCGCCACCAGTCGCGCAGTGATATCAGCCAGGTGCTCAACCTCGACAAGGCCGTTTGCGCGAAGGGTCTCCCCCGTAGACACAAGATCCACGATCACATCAGCAAGCCCGACGAGGGGTGCGAGTTCAACACTACCACGAAGGGCTATGACCCTCACCCTCATTCCACGCCTTGCGAAATACTGGCTGGCGAAACGAGGGTACTTCGTCGCCACACGCAGGCACTGTCCACGGGTTCTATAGAAGTCGCCCGGCTCATCATACCCGGCGACCGAATCTGAGGGCGCGGCAACCGCCAGGTGGCACTGGCCAAAGCCAAGGTCCACC
>SKXF01000281.1 GCA_007128555.1 Clostridia bacterium
GTTGACGGGAGAGGAGGCGTGATGTAATCTAGTTCTAATCCCGATAGTTTCGGGTATCGAAGTGCTACCATGCTCTCGGGGTCCCGGATGCGGGTACGACCACGATGAGAGTCGGAGGCGTGAAGCATTGGACGAATCTGCCGAAGGGCCCACTGCGCAGGGAGAGGGTAGACGCAGCAAATCCTTCAGTACTGCCCTGAAGTTTCGTGTTCACTCTGCAATCAACGGTCGTTCATCGACTGCCCCTGACCCGGGCACTTCGACTCGCCTCGATGCCATGCGGTCCAGGATCTGGGACCTGGCAGGTCCTGCACTTGCCGAGAACTTCTTCGCCACCATGACCCAGATGCTCAACATGATCATGGTCGGAAGGGTGGGGCCCATTGCGGTGGCTGCCGTCGGGCTCACCAACCAGCCTTTCATGCTCGGCCTGGCCCTGTCCTTTGCCCTCAACGTCGGTACGACGGCGATCATCGCCCGGTCCATCGGGGCGAAGGATTACGCCACGGCCGACGAGACCGCCAAGCAGAGCTTCCTGGTCAACGCGGTCCTCGCTGTCATTTTCAGTGTTGCTGGCTACTTCTACGCTGAGCCCATCCTCCTGTTCATGGGGGCTGGGCCCGATGTTCTTCCCAGCGGCCTCATCTATTTCCGGATCATCAGTCTGACCTTCGGATTCAGCTCCCTTTCCATGGGCATCGCTGCCATGCTTCGGGGTGCTGGGGACACGAGGACTCCCATGCGGGTCAACATGATCGCGAACGTCTGCGTGGTACTGGTGGGCTATCCCCTGATCTATGGGTTCCTTGGCTTCGGGGGACTCGGTGTGGCCGGTGCGGCGATTGCCTCCGGGGTAGCCCGCTTCGTGGGGATGGCCCTGGGCTTATGGGCCCTGGTGCGGGGCAATGTCCCTGTCCACATCCGGTTCGCAACGGGTTGCCGCCCCCACTGGCAGCTCCTCGCCCGCGTCAGTCGCATTGGCATTCCGACGGCGATGGAACAGTTCGTGATGCGGACCGGGCAGATTCTTTTTGTCCGGGTTGTGGCCAGCCTCGGTACCGAGGTGTTTGCGGCCCATCAGATTGCCCTGAACGTGTTGAGCCTATCCTTCATGCCTGGTATGGCCTTTGCCGTTGCGGCCACGACCCTCGTTGGTCAGAACCTCGGGGCCGGGCACCGCGATGAGGCGGTTGCCGTGGGCTGGGAGGTCAGGCGGTTCGGCATGTGGTTGGCGTGGACCGTAAGTGCGGTGTTCATCTTCCTGGGTCCCTGGATCATGCGTCTTTACACGACCGATCCCACGGTCATTGCCCAGGGCGCCATCGCCCTGAAGATCATCGGGTTGATCCAGCCGCCGCAGATCAGCCAGTTTATCCTGGCGGGCGCCCTGCGGGGGGCCGGGGACACCCGTTGGCCCCTGTATGCCACCATGGTGGGCATGTGGGGATCACGGGTAGTGCTCAGCTACCTCTTCGTCACGATCATGGGATGGGGCCTGGTCGGGGCGTGGGCCTCCATGGCACTGGATCAGCTGGCCCGCTCCTACGTGATTGCCTATCGCTACCGCGACAGCGAGAAATGGGTTGGCCTCAAGGTCTGACGGCACGCTTCTCAACAACCTGTGCTACTTGCCGGTCCTCTCGATGAGCTGCGCCTGGGTAGGGTGGGCCTCCAAGGCGGAACCCGGCCCGTATAGCGACGAGACAGCGCCGATTTGCTGGGATCAAGATCGGTATAGATACGCATACGAGGCGATCATGGCCACGGCATAGAAGAACAGGTAAATCCAGCGGCTGCTGGCCGTGAAGTTGGTGTGATACTGTTCAAAGGTCTCTGAGGCCCTCGCCCATCGGGTACGCACGAACTCCGTTACCCCGAGATAGATGGCGCCGACGATGAGCCAGATTGCCACCAGTGCAGGTGGTATGTCGCGAATCGATGGACCGGGTGCTCCCCACAGGTCGCCCACGATCATGATCAACCCGAGGATTGCCAGGGCCAGGCGCGTTGGCAGCCTGTATCTTGCTTCCAGCAGCTGCCGACTATGTCCAGGGAAGCGCTCGAGGCAGGGCGGCACGTGTCGGCGCTGAAGCGTATCGAGCCAGTCGTAGTGCCAGGCCGCGAGCAGCAGTCCTGCGCCGAACAATGCCGGGCTTGTGAACAGCACGGTTCCGGTGATGACCCCCACGGAGAGGGCGAAAAGATAGAGTTTCATCAACCACGACCAGTCCATGGATCCTCCTTCCAAACTCATGCAGTGTGTTGCAGGTGACGAGGTCCTACGTCATGGCCCTTTACAGGGACAAGTTGCAACACGGGGCCGACAGGGGAAGGCGATCATCGCCACCTGGTGGCCCTCACTCCATGACGATGATCCCCCGGGCCATTCCCTCTGGGGTGAGAACAATCCCCACGGTATCTCCGACATTGATGTCATGGAGGGTGATCTCCACCTCCTCCTCGAGGGAGACCTGTCGATGGATGACGGCATCGTCGGTCAAGCGGACCGTCCGACCGTCCATGCCCGGTCCTTCAAAGGCCGTGTACCGGATGGTCAGGGCTTTCGGGTCCACCTCCGTGACGTCCCCCTCCGTGAAGCGTTCGCCCCTGCGGGGATCCGTGGGTGCCAGGGGTCTGAAACCTTCGCGTGCGATGAGCGACTCATCGCGCTCCAGCTCCTCACCGATGTAAGAGGAGCCAGCCAGGGTATAGGCTTCCTGCCCGGCGATCAGGACCCGCACCCTGTCGATGCCGTCAACCTCTGTCAGGGTGTTGACCAGCGACAGCAGCACCAGTCCCTCGTAGTCTAGTTCCATGGTCGTGATCGCCTCGGAGAAGGATACGTAGGCAAGGCCCCCATCGGTCTCGATGTCCACCTCAACGCTGGGAAGGAAGGTGGCACTGTGGACCCACGCCTGCAGTGCCAGGTCTACCTCGCCCTGGCCCTCATCGGCCACGGAGTACGTGTTCCGCTCCAACCACAGACCCGCGGCATTGGGCATGTACGTGACGACCTCGATTCCGCATGCTCCGGGTTCTGGACGGGAATCGCTTTCCTGGGGGTCTTCCCCGGTGTCTTCTTCCTGTTCATCCTCATCCACCATCTCGTCACCGGTGTCTGCGGGAGGAGCCTCTTCCTCGGCGGCGAACCGGCCGCAACCCGCTGGAAGCACCAGCAGGCCGAGAACGAGAAGCAAGACCAGGGCTTTTCGCATCCTGTCCATCAGCGATTCCTCCTCTATCTTCAACGTCGATCTGCGCATCAACCCATACAGGATATCATAGTTGACCGGACGGTCACACAGGCTTGCCGACGGGGACTGCACAGGTAGCTGACGCGAGACATCGGCTGGCATGTGAGAGGGGTTGACCCAGGGCGGTGAACGGAGTGCTGCGAAAAGAGGGGTCTGAACCTACGCTCTGCAGATGGGGCTACGTCCGCACCTCGTCGATCAAACCCCCTTTTCGAGCACGGACCGGGTCATGATCTCGGAGAAGGGTTGATTGGACAAAACCACGTCGTTGATTCCGAGGTCCCGAAAATAGGGTGCGTGGGATTCACTGGCCACCTCGGCCACGGTGTAGATCTCGCGGTCGTGGGCCACAAGCACCTGCCTGAGAATGGAACCGATGAGAAGTGTTCGTCCGTCCATTCCGACCTCGTCCCCAGCTGCGCCTGAGGCGAAGAGACCGATTGCCCTCGCCCGCAGGATGTTGGCCCGGTCAAGTACGCTTACATCGGTGGGCCGACCCTGAACGTAGTGAACGCGGTCGTGGGGGAAAGGAGAGGTGGGCAACGTATCAATCATCACAATCCGAGTGGTCTCGTCCAGCAGGAGATTCTCGATGGTGCTTATTGCCCTTGCTGACCCGTGAACAATGACGATGTGATCCCTGCCATAGTAACGCAGCTTTCCCTCCTCCTTCCGCTGGCGAAACTGCAGGGCGGCATCCACCCACTTGGCCACCACGACACCGAAGAGCCCAATCCCGAGAACATACAGGCCAATCGCGTAGATCCTCCCCAGGGGGGTTCGAGGTGTGTAGTCGCCGTATCCCACTTGCGAAACCGTGGTCATCACGTACCAGAAGCCATTGAAAGGGTTTTCGAAGTTGGTGGGCTCCAGGTAATAGACGACGTAGGAGCTGAGCCCGACGAACAGGATCGCGCAAAGGACGAGCGTCCAACCCCGGACCTGGACCGTCTGATGCAGCACCCGCTTTATCTGGTTAAAAATCATCCCATCACGCCACCCTCTATTCAGGAGAAGGAGCGATATCTTTCAACTCTGGCGCTGGTGGACTCGCGTTAGATAATGTGCACCCGGGCAATGCCAGCTATACTCCCAGGGGAGGGTCGTAGATCGCCTGTGCGTGTCCGTTTACATGCCGGAATCGGGCATCTTGAGGACCGCGTGAACCATGTTCAAAAGGGCGGGCGAAAGACAACGCATTCCTACCGGCAGATGATATCCTCCGGTGTATTCCAGATCGAATTCTGGGTTTACGGAAGGATATATGGTAACGGCGGCGAAGGTACATAGGCGCATCACTCCGAGCGCACAGGGGGTGCTCGGTATTGCCCAGAGGTGCACCCGATGCATGCAGGTATCGGGCTCATCAAGGGCCGCCTCAAACATCTACTGCCTTCAGGTTGCTCATGTTCATCAAAGGAAAGGGGTGCACTACCATCACCTGCCCTGATCAAGTCTATCTTCCCTCCGGCCCCTCTCGGACGGTGGATCTGGAGGAGCTGTACGTGGACCCCCTCACGGGCCTGGGGA
>SKXF01000048.1 GCA_007128555.1 Clostridia bacterium
TCGGGATTGTTGTAGGCGGTGAGATTCCACCCGTCAGGCCAGGCGAACCGGCTATGAAACAGGATAGAGATGTCGGGATCCAGGTAGAAACCCAGCCCCATCAGGAACAGGTCATAATCTCCGGCCTCCACGGGTCTGCCGCCGGGCTGAATCCGGGAGACCAGGGTGGAGAAGTCCAGGGAACGTATCTCTGTCTTGATCCCCACGGCGTCGAGACCCAGCTGCACCAGCGGAGCCGATTGCATCCGGACCAGGTTGCCGGTGGGATAGATGAGCGTGATCTCGAAGATCTCGCCGTCCTTCTCCCTGACCCCGTCATCGTTCAGGGTCCAACCGGCCTCATCCAGCAGCTGCCGCGCCCGGTCCGGATCGAAGGCATACTCCGCTATATTGGGATTGTAGACGATGGAGTCGGGTGAAAAGGGCGAGTTGACGATGAATCCATAACCCCGCAGCGGGCCGCTGACGATCTGCCTGCGATTGATGGCATACGCGATGGCCTGCCGCACGTTGCGGTCCTGGAATCTCTCCTGGGCCAGGTTGAGACCCAGCCACTGGTACCCCGACGCGTAGCTGTGAATCTCGGCAAAGTCAAGGCCCTCCAGCGATTCGACCTCGGCCACCGGAACAGACACGTGGTCAACCTCGCGGTTCATGAAGGCAGCGAGCATGGAATCCTGGTCACCGATCTGCCATATGATCTTATCGATCATGGGGCGACCCAGGAAGTAATCATCAAAGGCATCCAGCTCGACGTACTGCCCGCTCTCGTAACGAGTAAAGGAGAAGGGGCCCGTTCCCACCGGGTTAAGGTTGAAGTCATGGGTCTGCCAGTTGGATATGGGCACGTCCTCGAGGATATGCTTCGGGATGACCCCCCGGACCAGGTTGGGAAGGAGGGTTGCGTCCACGTCCACCGTTGTAATCCGGATGGTGTGTTCATCCAGCACCTCGATGCCGGGAACCTCGTCCGTCTCTCCCTCCCGGAAGGCCTGCGCCCCAACGATGGTGTTGACCTCGCTGAAGAAGACGCCGGGATAGTCAGGGTGCATCAGTGACTGCAGGAAGAACTCCACGTCCTCGGCAGAGAAGGGCTCTCCGTCATGCCACACAACACCCCTGCGCAGGTGGAACGTGATGCTCTTCTGGTCCTCGGAGAGCTCCCACTCCTCGGCCAGGTCGCCCACCAGGTCGCTGTCCTCGGTCCACCTGACCAGGCCGCTGAAGACGACGTTGGTGATGAGGCCCGAATAGGAGTCCCGCGTGATGACGGGATTGAGGTTCTCAATGTCGCTCCACATGGTCAAAAAGACGGTTCCACCCTCTACCGGCTCATCCGGATCCGGGTCTTCATCGTCGTCCCCCGGCTCGGTGGGATCGACTGGTTCTTCGGGATCCGACGGTTCGGTAGCCTCCGGACCGCATCCCACCAACGCGACAGCCAGCAGCAGTGCCAGTACAAGTGCCAGAAAAACTCGGTGATTCCTCATGCTCAATAACTCCTCCGTTCTCATGTGTCCAGGTCCCCCTGTGTCGACCCCACGATATTGAACCCATCGATCACCATGGCGGGGACGGTGGCATAACTCCCGTATCCCCGGGTGATGATGCCCTCGGACGACAGCGACCGTACGTTGGCCAGCATGTCCAGTATCCTGTCGTCAAAACGCACGTTCAGCACCGGCCTCACGATGTTTCCGCCCTCAATGAGGAAGGTACCGTCCCGCGTCATACCCGACCAGCGCGTCTGGGATGGGTTGACGCGGGCAATGTAGTGAAGCCGGGTGACGTATACCCCCCGATCGATGCTCCGGATCATCTCCTCCTTGTTCTGATCACCTACCTGCACAAAGAGGTTGGCCGCCGCAGGGGAACCGGGTCCCCCGGGACCCGCATGGCCCGTGGAGACAACGCCCTGCCTACCTGCCGTGGTCAGGTCGTGAACAGCACCGACCGCAACCCCATCGGTGATGATCGGCACCCGGCCCTTGGGCACGCCCTCGGCGTCGAACCGGGTCGGCATACCCAGGGGGCTCAGGGCATCGTCCCAGATGCTGATCCTGGGATCGGTGACCTGCTCATCAAACCTGCCGGAAAGAAAGCTGGCTCCCGACTGGACCCCGTCGGCGCCGAAACCCATGGATGCCAGGGTCATGATCATGTCACCCACTGCGTACTCGTCGAGCAGGACCGTGTACCGCCCTGGTGGCAGGGGTGTGGCCCCCCGGTTGATGGCGCACTTATGCACCGCTTCCTCCGCAACCTGGGCAAAATCTATGGTCGAGACGTCCCGTGCCGTCCTGGCCGCGTAGCCGGAACCATCGGCCGACGAGACCACGCACAGAACGTCCGCATCCGTTGAGACCTCGTAAGCGCGCAACCCGTGATCGTTGACCATGGCCGTCTCTGCGGTGCGCACCTGCAGGGCTCCCGCCAGGGAAAAGCCCCTGCGATCGGCTATTTCTGTCATGGTCTTCACGGCCGAGGCCCGTGCGAGGGCGTCGAAACGATCCGTGCTGCAGTGAAAGGTGCGGATGTCAGGGTACGAGTGACAGCCAGCCAGCGGCCTCGCCGCACCTTCCCTGCCACCCCGGGCCATTCTCTCGGCATAGGATGCACCGTCGTCCAGGGAGTCGTCATCGGTGAGATTGCACTGGGCCCATCCCGATGAACCATCCACGGTCGTTCGCATGGACACCACGCAATCGTGCTGGGCGAGGTTCTGGTGGATCTCGGAGTTGGCATACCGGGTCAGCGCCGACGATACTGCGCTGATCGTGACCTCGTTTTCCTCGCCGTTCAGACGCGAAAGCGCCCTGTGAGCCAGGCTCATCATCTGATCCGCCCCAAGCATCAAACATCCCCCACTTTCACGCCGCGGAAGCGGGCCGGGGCCGTTCCGTGGGCCACCTGCCCGGACTGCGACGGATGTCCCTTGCCGCAGGTGGGAAATCCCCAGAGGTTCCACTCCCGGGGTCCGCAGACCCAGTCACACGACCGCCACAACCCGGGAGTGATGCCGCTGAAGGTGGGATTCTTGTACATCTTTCCCAGCTTTCCGCCGGCGATCTCCCAGGCCACCTCAGGGCCGAACTGGAAGTTCAGCCGTCGATCGTCAATGCTCCAGCTCCTGATCGTGCTCATGAACAGGCCACCGGAGGTATCCGCCAGCAGGTCCCGGAGGCCTCCCTGTCCCGGTTCCAGGTTAATATTGGTCATCCGCACCAGGGGCAGGTGTTTCCAGCTGTCTGCCCGCATGGTGCCATTGCTGGCCTGGCCCAGCCTGCTCGCGGTCTCCCGGGAGGTGAGGTACCCGTTGAAGATTCCCCCGCGCACAAGGGGTGTGCGCGCCCCCCGGACGCCCTCATCGTCGTACCCAAAGGTGCCCAGGCCACCGGGGAGGGTGGCATCGGCGGTGAGATTCACAACCTCGGACCCGTAGCGATAGCTGCCCAGCATGTCCGGGGTCAGGAAGCTCGTCCCGGCCAGGCTCGCCTCGCTGCCAAGGACCCGGTCCAGCTCCACCGGGTGGCCGCAGCACTCGTGCACCATGAGGGCCAGCTGGGTGGGATCCACCACGATGTCAAGCATCCCGGAGGGGCAGGGCTCAGCCTGCAGAAGTTGCACGGCCTCCGACGCCGTCTGCTCGCTGGCGCCGGGCAGGTCCAGTTCCCTGACCAGCTCGTAGCCGCGGGTGGCAAACTGTCCACCATTTGCCCAGCAGTGGGGATAGGAACGGATCTGCGAGTCACCGCCCCCGGCAGCCACCGCGGCTATGCCCGCGCCGCTGTAGGTGATCGCCTGGTGGATCGAATCTCCCTCGCTGCTCGCAAAGTACTTCTCCTTGCGCACAAACTCCAGTCGCCCGAGCCTCCCGACGACATCGTACCGCCGCATGCGCGCATCACAATCCAACAGCAACGCCATCTTCTCCTCGGTCTCAACGGCAAAGGGATCCTCCTCAATGGGCGTGCGGTACCTGTCCACAACAGCCTGGCGCGGGGCCAGCTGCACCGGTTCCCCCTGGACCCGGGCACTGGCCCGGGCAATCTCAACCGCTTCGTCGGCTGCTGCACCCGCAGCCTCTGTCGTCCATCCCGCCGCTGCAGAGAAGCCCCAGGCACCATCGACGAGAACCCGGACATTCATTCCCCGGCTGATGGACTGCCCTCCGTTGCGAAAAGCGGCGTTGTGCACGGCCAGTACTTCCCTGGTAACCTCCTCGACGCGAACATCAGCATAGGTCGCACCATGGCCTTCCGCCCGGGCCAGGGCCCATTTCGCCAGGTCCTCCAATTGAACCCCTCCATCCGCAGATAAGACTCCCATCTCAGTTGCTCTCCTTTGGGTCCAACGCATCGCGCAGGCCATCACCAAGGAAGTTAATGCTCAGAACCGTCAGCAAGATGCACATCCCCGGCGGCAGCCACAGCCACGGCTTCGTGGCCAGCACGGTCAGGGAGGTGGCCTCCTGCAGCATGTTGCCCCAGCTGGGAATGGGCTGCTGCACCCCGACTCCCAGCCAGCTCAGGGATGCCTCGGTCAGTACCGCAGCACCTACTCCCAGGGTGGCGGAGACCACGATGGGAGCCAGGGCATTGGGCAGCAGGTGCGAGAAAATGATCTTGTAACTTCGTTGACCCACGGCCCGGGCCGCATCCACGAAGTCCTGCTGCTTGAGCCGCAGGAACTCTCCCCGGACCAGTCGGCAGGTGTGGGTCCAGCTGACGAGTCCGATCACCACCATCACGTTGTATATGGTGGGCTCCAACA
>SKXF01000121.1 GCA_007128555.1 Clostridia bacterium
ATCAACGCCCTTCAAATTGTGTTCCCGGGGTCCCCTGACGACCAGCCACTTCGCTCCCGGGCGGCGCCGCTGCCTCGGGACGGGAATCTCCCGGTCACCGCTGAGATACTGGCCGGTGATCGACTCCGGACAGGCCATGATCTCCCGTGGTAGTCCCTCGGCCACCACGTGGCCCCCGCGGTCTCCCGCCCCGGGGCCGATGTCGACCACGTGGTCGGCCCGCAGGATGGTCTCCTCGTCATGCTCAACCACAATCACCGTGTTGCCGAGATCGCGGAGATTTGCAAGGGTGTCCAGCAATCGGCGGTTGTCGCGCTGATGCAACCCGACACTGGGCTCGTCCAGGATATACAAGACCCCCACCAGGCCGGACCCGATCTGGGTGGCCAGCCTGATCCTCTGGGCCTCGCCTCCCGCCAGCGTGGCCGCCGCACGACTCAGCGTCAGGTAGGAAAGCCCGACGTCAACCAGGAACTTGAGCCGCTTCTGCACCTCGCGCAGGATCTGGCGTGCCACCACCGCATCGGATCCTTCGAGGCGCATCTCCGCGAAGAACCTGTGGGCGTCCTTGATGGGCAGGGCAGAGAGCTCGGCGAGATTCTGCCCTCCCACGGTGACCGCCAGGCTCTCCGGCCGCAGCCGTGCTCCCCCGCACGACGGGCAGGGGCGCTGCACCATGAACTCCTCGATGTAGGAGCGGACGGAATCCGACGAGGAATCCCGGTGTCTCCGGGTCAGGTTGCGGATCACTCCGCCAAAGGTTCGGTTGCGACGACGGGAGCGCCCATAGCGATTGCGGTAGGTAAAGGGCATCTTCTCACTGCCTCCGCCGTGCAGGATCACATCAAGCTGCGCCTCATCCAGCTGGGACACCGGGACATCAAGGGGGATCTTCCAATGGGCACAGGCAGCTGCCAGCAGCTGGGGGTAGTAGTCTCCCCGGCTCCAGGGCCCCACGGCCCCCTCCTCAAGGGTCATCGAGGGATCCGGGATCACCATGTCGGGATCGACGACCAGGTTCTGGCCCAGACCGTCGCAATCCGAACAGGCCCCGTGGGGACTGTTGAACGAGAACATCCGCGGCGCCATCTCCTCCAGGCTGAAGCCGCACTCAGGGCAGGCCATGTGTTCACTCAGGGTGATGTCCTCTCCGTCGACCAGGTCGATGATCGCGAGGCCGTCGCCCCAGGACAGGGCCGTGGCCAGGGAATCAGCAAGCCGGTTCGCCAGGTCCCTCTGGATCACGAGGCGATCCACCACGATCTCCACGGAATGACGGCGATTGCGGTCCAGTACCGGCATCTCCTCCAGCAAATGGGCCTCTCCATCCACCCGGACCCGGACAAAACCTGCCCGCCGGATATCCTCCAGGAGCTTCTCGTGCTCCCCCTTGCGATCCCGCACCAACGGAGCCAGGACCTGGAACCGGGTTCCGTCAGGCAGGCCGAGGACCTGGTCCACCATCTGGTCCACCGTCTGACTGGAGATCGGCCGTCCGCATTCGGGGCAGTGAGGCTTCCCTACCCGGGCGTAAAGAAGCCTCAGGTAGTCGTGGATCTCGGTGACGGTGCCCACCGTGGACCTGGGATTGTGACTGGTCGCCTTCTGATCGATAGAAATGGCCGGAGACAGCCCCTCGATGTGCTCCACGTCGGGCTTGTCCATCTGGCCTAGAAACTGCCGGGCATAGGCAGACAGGGACTCCACGTAGCGTCTTTGCCCCTCGGCATAGATGGTGTCAAAGGCCAGGGAACTCTTACCACTGCCTGATATGCCGGTGACGACCACCAGCTTATCTCTCGGAATGGTCACACTCAGGTTCTTCAAATTGTGCTGGCGCGCCCCGCGTACAATAATATGATCGATCCCCACAACGGCACCTCCGCCGTCAAAAATCTAGCTCGATTTCTTCCCCTGTTGCTCCAGTTCAATTATCATATCACGAAGAACCGCCGCCCGTTCAAACTCCAGATCCGCCGCAGCCTTGCTCATCTCGCGCCGGAGATCTTTCACCAGGGCCGGCACATCCCGCGCCCGAACGTCCTTCAAGTCACGATCCTTCAGGGACTCAGGCCGTCCCACCACCCGTGTCGCCTCGATCACATCCCGGACGGCCTTGCGCACCGTCTGCGGGGTGATCCCGTGATCGCGGTTGAACTGCTCCTGGATCTTTCGTCGCCGATAGGTTTCCTCAATGGCTCGCTCCATGGAACCGGTAATTCGATCGGCATACATGATGACCTTGCCGTGCAGATGCCGCGCCGCCCTGCCGACGGTCTGGACCAGGGAAGTCTCCGAGCGGAGAAAGCCCTCCTTATCTGCATCCAGGATCACCACCAGGGACACCTCGGGAAGATCCAGGCCCTCTCGCAGAAGATTAATCCCCACCAGGATGTCAAAAACCCCCAGCCTCAGGTCACGGATGATCTCCATTCGCTCGAGGGTGTCAATCTCGGCGTGCAGGTACCGCACTTTAAGATCCAGGTCCTTCAGGTAGTCGGTCAGCTCCTCCGCCATCCTCTTGGTGAGGGTGGTCACGAGGATCCGCTCCTTGCTGTTGACCCTCGCCCTGACCTCTCCGACCAGGTCGTCCACCTGCCCCGTTGCCGGCCTGACCTCGATCTCCGGATCCAGGAGACCCGTGGGCCGCACGATCTGTTCTACCACCCGGGCACTGTTGTCGATCTCATAATCCCCCGGTGTGGCCGACACGTACAGAACCTGTCCCACCGTGGAGGTGAACTCATCGAACGTCAGGGGGCGGTTGTCAAAGGCGGAGGGCAGGCGGAAGCCGTGGCCGACCAGGGTCTCCTTTCTCGACCGATCCCCGGAGTACATGGCCCCGATCTGTGGAATGGTCCGGTGCGATTCATCCAGCACGGTGAGAAACTCCTCGGGAAAATAGTCCAGTAGCGTGTAGGGAGGAAGCCCAGGCGCTCGACCGGTGAGGTGACGGGAGTAGTTCTCGATGCCCGTGCAATATCCCACTTCTCGTAGCATCTCCAGGTCGTAGCGAGTACGCTGTTCCAGTCGCTGGGCCTCCAGCAGCTTGCCGCCATCCCTGAGTTCCCGAAGCCTCTCCTCGCGCTCCTGCTCAATGGAGATCACGGCCCTACGCTGATTCTCAGTCTCGGTTATGTAGTGGGTTGCCGGATAGATGGCGGCGTGATCCCTCTCACCCAGGACCTCCCCCGTCAGGGTGTCGATCGCCGTGATTCGGTCAATGACGTCCCCAAAGAGCACGATGCGCACCGCGTTCTCCGTTGACGACGCGGGAAAGACCTCCAGCACGTCGCCCCGGACCCGAAAGGTGCCCCGCTGGAAATTCACATCGTTTCTCCTGTACTGAATATCCACCAGCTGCCGCATCATCGCATCCCTATTCCGGGTGGCCCCCCGCCGAACCGAGAACACGAGGTTTTCGTAGTCGATCGGCGATCCCAGGCCGTAAATACACGAAACGGAAGCTACGATGATGACGTCCTCCCTCTCGAACAGGGCGCTGGTGGCAGAATGGCGCAGCTTGTCGATCTCGTCGTTGATCAACACATCCTTCTCAATGTAGGTGTCGGTGTGGGGGATGTAAGCCTCGGGCTGGAAGTAATCGTAATAGCTCACGAAGTACTCCACCGCGTTGTTCGGGAAGAAATCCCGGAACTCGCTGCACAGCTGGGCAGCCAGGGTCTTGTTGTGGGCCACCACGAGGGTCGGGAGCTGGAGTCTCTCGATCGCGCAGGCGACGGTGTACGTCTTGCCCGATCCCGTGACACCCAGGAGAGTGGCCGCCCCCTCCCCATCTCGCATCAGCGAGGTGATCTTCTCAATGGCCTGCGGTTGGTCACCCCGCGGCCGAAAGTCGGAAACCAGCTCGAAGCCGGGCATTGGACATCCCCCCTGAACCTAACACTACCATCGAACGTACGTTCGTGCAAGGGTTACGAAGATCTCCGCCTTCGGGCCAGCCGGCGCCACCACCTGGAAAGAATCCCCCCCTGGGACAGGTCCACGTGCTGCCGATCGCCCTCCTCGGGGGCCGTCACCACGTCCAGTCGACCCCGATCACCCCTCCGGCCCCGGAAGGTCAGCTCCTTCCTCCCACGCCGGAGAACAACCTCCACCAGCGGGGCAGAGGCCTCCAGTGCCCCCACCAGTTCCTGCCTCTCGACAATCTTTTCGCCGTTGACGGCGATCACCACGTCTCCGCGGCGAAGTCCCAGTAGATAGCCAGGCCCACGGGGTCGGACATCCAGGAGCGCAACCCCGTCGTCCGGAGCGACAAACCCCGGGAGGCCCCTCAGCTCGCGATTGCCACCGTACTTGATCATGGCCTCATGCCCCAGGGGGCTGAAGAGGGCGGCTGCCCATACCAACCAGGGGTAATGGGCGATCCCCCAGCTCAGTGCCAGCAGGATGACGCTGAACACCCACAGGTGATGGGCACTCCGGCGGGCCCGGACCCTGGGCAGTTCCGTGACCGCAATATCAGAATACCCAAGGGCCGCCACGACCGCGGTCATGATCCGCGCCCAGTCTGCACCTCCGGGAGGAGCAACCTCGATCAGGGGCCACCAATCGGGCATGCTGACCGTCTGCCCCAGCATCTCCGGGGGAACCTGCAGGAAAAAGATCAGCATCAGGGGAATGGGCCAGAAGCGCTGGATCAGGTAGGCGCCCACCACCCCCTGGGATCGCTTCAGATACACCGGAGTGCAGACACCGTCCCCACTGAGAAGCACCAGGAGCGCCTCCATGAGGTGCAAGATGGCA
>SKXF01000037.1 GCA_007128555.1 Clostridia bacterium
ACACGCGAATAGGTGGTGATCGACAAAGAGTAGTCCGATCGGTATCCTTCAGTCAGCACACGGCACATGCCTGTGATAAACAAACCCAACTTATCCTACTACCTAATGCCTTATCAAGCGGTTGCCCGAGCGCGGGCAGTGTTTCGATTCCAAGGGCATTGTGCTATCCTAACTGAGGACAGAAACAGGTCGCAGTGTCTGGGACCATGATCCAGTTGCTGTGATTTGCGAATCTGCGGGGAGGCGATCTCCATTAGACTACCAGTTGCGATAGAGCAACCAGTCGATCTCATGGTCAACGGAGACCGGGTGGCGACGTTCATGTGTACACCCGAAGACCTCAAGGAACTCGCAGCCGGGTACCTCTGGGGGCGCGGGGCCATTTCGTCTGTAGAGGAGATCTACCTGCTGGGAGCCTGTGATGACATGAGGTTCATCACCGTGTCGCTGTCCGGTGATCTGCCCGAGAGCTTCGCATTGGAGCAGGTGTTGTCCTCGGCTTGCGGAGGCGGAGGCTACATCGAGGACGAGAGCCTTCTCAAGCGGAGGGTTTCCTCCACCCTGACCGTTTCGGGCCCGTTCCTGCGCAGCTGTTTTGCGGAGATGTTCCAGCGATCTGAGAAGTACCGCGATGCGGGGGGCATTCACTCCGCAGCTCTGATTGACGCAAGCGGTGTCCTGGACGTCAAGGAGGATGTGGGGAGACACAATGCCGTGGACAAGGTTCTCGGAGCCTGTCTTTTGAGCAACCGGGACCCGGTAGACTGTGGGCTCATCACCACGGGACGACTCTCTACCGACATGGTGCTGAAGGCTCTCGGCGCGGGGGTAGGCGTGGTTGCCACCCGCAGTATCCCGACGAGTCTCGCCCTCGAAATTGCAGAGGTCGCAGGCCTCACACTGATCGGAAGGGCCCACAGGGAAAAATCCCACGTCTACTGCGGTTCACACCGGTTCGTTGCCGAGATGGATTCCCAATAATCCGTCATGGACGATGTCTCGTCTGAGGCTCGCCACCAGATGCCTTCTCACCCGTTTCCCTCCAAGTATAGGTAGGAAGCAGTCCATCGCCTGGTTGCCTGGACAGGACAAGGAATGCGTCCTGGTTCGGTATCCAGGGGAGTCCCATGGCCTGGCGAATCCGCGGAACCTGGTGGACAGGCTGGAGCGGATCTCGGCCCGGTTTCAGCATTATCTCGTTTGAGATGGTGGAAACTGGGACGGATATTGACAGTCCCGGCACCTCTCCGTATAGTAGCTACTGCAGTATATACAACGCATGTTGGAGGAGGAATGATCGTGTCCAACCCCACGCCCTGCGAGATCCTGACGGAGATGGCCCACACTTTTGCGGAGAAGGTGCCCGCAAACTACACCATGGCGGCGGCCTTCGAGATCGCCACCGGCGAGGTGGACCCCTTCCACTGGCACATCCGTTCCATCGACGGAGAGGTTGAATGGGCTCCCGGTTCGATGGAGGATCCGGACACCACTTTCACCCTCAGCTCGGCGACCCTGCTGAAGATCCACGATGGAACCTGGAACGGCATGACCGCTGCGGGCAGGGCCCACGTCCGCGATCCAGCACCATTGAATTTCACACTGCCGCGGGATGTTCACCCCCTGGAGGCCATGCGCCGGGGGTATTTCTTCCTCACTCACTTTTTCAGCGTTGACAATCCGACCCGGGTGAACTTCGGTCCCCAGCACACCCGCAAGATCCACGGAGCCGGTGCGACGGCCCTGTTCTATCACCAGGGTATGAGATCCGCCTACTATTGCATCACCGCCGATGACGTGTTGAACGAGGACGGCGCGAGGGATCCCATGCACCAGGCCTTCATCGTGATTGGCGGGGAGGGGACAGCTATCATTGGAGAGACCGAAACGGAGGTGTCGATGGGGCAGGCCCTGTACGTTCCACCCGACACCGTTCACATGCTGAGGACCGGGGGGCCCGATCCCCTCGAGATCATCTGGTTAGCCTGGGGCGAGGGGGCATAGCAATGGGAGCCTACGAGGATTTGCAGAGCATGGGGTTCACATCGTACGAGGCCAGGGTTTACCTGGCCCTGGTTGCCAACCCCGGGGTCACAGGCTACGAGGTGAGTAAGCACTCCGGTGTGCCCAGGGCCAAGGTCTACGAGGTCCTGGAGGGGATGGTGCGCAGCGGAACCGTGCTGACCACGGAGGAGGACAGGCAGCTGTACAGGCCCTTGCCGCACCGGCTCCTGCTGTCCCGGCACAGGGGGCAGATGGAGGAGGCGATGAGTCGCCTCGAACATGCCTTTGCCGAGATCGAGGTAGAGGAGGAGGAACCCCAGCTGGTCACCCTACGGGGATACGACCCTGTGATCGACATGGCCCAGAGGATGTGCGATGAGGCGATCGACAGTATCCTGGCCAGTGGATTCCCCCAGGATCTTCGCCGGATCCAGGAGCCCCTGGCCCGTGCGGAGCAGCGGGGCATCAAGGTCTACATCCTGCAGTTCGGCGATGAGGACATGGGTCTCAAAAACCAGTTCTTCCACGAGATCAGCCCCATGCAGAATCGGCAGGTGAAGCAGTACGGAAGGTGGTTTGCCGTCCTCAGGGATGTTAAGGAGGCCCTGATGGCCGGGGTGGGGGAGAACAGCAGCACCTCGGCATTGTGGACCGAGCACATGGGGGTGGTCATGCCCCTGGCCATGTGGATTCAGCATGACATAGGTGTCAATGTCATAGCCGAGGAGGCGGGTCCGGAACTGTCCCAAGAGATGTCCCAGAAGATGAACAATCGGCTCGCCGAACTGTGGCAGTTGGGGCTCCCGGTTGATGATAGCGCACGAGATTCCGCCGAGACACAACATCCAGCGCAGGACGGTTGACCTGTCGAAGAAGCAGGGATCCACATCGGGAAGTGCAGCAGGGAGGTGATATCACGGGTTCCTGGTGTTCTGAATGATGAATGTGCTCCCGTTATGAAACAGGACCAGGGAGTCCCTCCCGTCTCATCGTCGGTTCCCAGCTACACCCGTCGGTCTGGCCGAAGGACCACCTGTTCCTCCAACCAGGAGGCTCACAATGCCCCTGCCCGGGCCGTGGCGGGCAGAACCTTGCTGGACCTTTGCAACGTCACCGCCATCCCCATCGGCATCCTCGGACGCTTGCCCCCAGTCGTCGCCGAGGCTGCCATGGCCATGATCTCCGCCGTGGTCACCCATGAACCTGCTGCACCACTGGATTCCCTCCCTGGGTACGAGCGGAAGCTGTTGGGCAAAAAATAGGACTGGCACCATGGTCCCGGGTTGGATGCCGGCTCATACCGACCGGACATCTGGGGCTCGGGTCTGCATCCTCCCCGGACGCGTCCTCGGCAGTCTCTCCCAGCCGTGGACCGTTCGTCATGCCCACAGGCCCTCCAGGCTTATGTCCAGTTCCTCAAAACCCGGGGGACTCACCGTATCATCATCCATACCTACAGCCACCACAGAATAGACATCGCCCGCCAGGGCAAGGCACTCCATTGTTCTCTCGTGGGGATCCACGAGCCAGTAATGTTCAACCCCATTTTTCTGATATACCTGCATCTTCTCCAGTCGATCTTTCCGGGGATGCGAGGGTGAAAGGACTTCCACAATGAGTTCGGGAGCTCCATCGATGCGGTTTTCCTTTATGATTCTCTGCTGTTTGCCGGAGACGAGAAAAAGATCAGGCTGAACGACCGTCCTTTGCCCCATGGTGACATCCAGCGGTGCGTCGAAAATCTCTCCATCTGGATCTGCCTGCAGGAAGTAATCTTCCAACAGCCGCTGAAGACGACGCGACACTCGCTGATGGGTGACGCTTGGCGAGGGCTTCCTGACTAACGTGCCATTGAGCACCTCGAATCGATGCCCGGCCTCTTCGGGCAGGGCCAGGTAGTCCTCGTAGGTGAATGTCTTTTTTGCATCAAGGCCGCATTCTGGCGGGTCGTTCTCATATTTCCCGCGCTTCTCGCGGACTTCAGGCTTCCTCATGGCGGCGAGCACCTCTTTCACCCGGTACCGATATTGTCTGCCACCCACCTCGACATAGGGAATCTTGCCTTCCCTGGTGTATCTCCAGATGGTCTCCACGGAAAGGTCGAACATATCCGCCAGTGCCCGGGCAGTAACCAGTTGATCATCATTGGCGGTCATTGCCATCACCTCCTACCAAATTATACCCTGCATAACAACCATACACAAGTAAACGCAAGCCAACGGTGCGGGCTAAGCCAATAGTATTGAAAATCGATCATGGCAGTGGACGTAGGAACGAGGAGGAGATCGCCCGCCGACGGCAAATAGGGTGGCAGGGGCTTCGTTGGGATCCGTGACTGGGTGGCATTTCTGACTACCAGACCAGGTGAGATGCTTTCCAGGACGAACGCTGCAGGCAAGTCGCATTGTTGAGGCATACCGGAGCAAGACCCATGGCCAGAGTCTCCTGTCATCGAGGGCCAGTCACTTGCATCATCAACAAGGGATCGCATGACCTGGGAGGAGAAAGAAAATGGACTACACTGCTCGTCTCGAGCGGCTTCAGCAGAGAATGGAAAGCCAACTATTTGATGGCCTCATCTTCGGCATAGGGCCCAACTTCCGGTATTTCACGGGCATCCCCGTGAACTGGAGGCGCGAAGACGAACCCGCAGAACCCGAGGGCCTCCTGGTGCTGGGCCGGGGCCGTTCGCCGCAGGTGATCACCACCCCTTCCTTTTCGGAGCTGGCAGAGCAATCCCCCG
>SKXF01000425.1 GCA_007128555.1 Clostridia bacterium
CCCGCGCCTGCGCCCGATCGCCGCCTCGCACCTTCGTTCGAATCACGACCCGGTACTCCTCGGAGTCCCAGCCGCTGACTTCAATGCGACCGTTGCGAGCTGCACCCCGCAGGTCCACCCCACCCTGGGCTTCAACGGCCTCAGGAGAAAATGTCCCGGTCAACTCCCGTTCGAAGGAGTGGGCAGAGCCCCACCCGAAAAGGCCTGCACTCTTGAGGGAGCTGAGAGCCCCCTCCACCAGGCCGGACAGATCCGCCGACTCTGTCTGCACAGAAGGCCCTGTCGCGCGAGTCTCCGGCTCTGATCCGAGGGCCTTCAGCAACTTGTCAGCCTCCACAGCGGTAATCTTGCCTTCCTCCAGCATCTTCAGCACCCGGCGGTGCTCAGATCCATCCATCATCTATTTCTCCCCCCTGATGCGTTCCGCGGCCTCTTCGGCGGTCAGCTCACCAGCGGCAACGCGACTGAGAATGTCCATTCGCCTTGCCCTCGCCTCTTCCCTGTGCTTCTCATCGTCCTCGGCTACGGTGTCAACCTGGAAACCCAGCGCACGAATCACGTTGTCCAGGCGATTCCTCACCGTTGGGTAGGAAATACCCATCTCCCGCTCCACCTCTTTGATGTTGCCCCGTGAGCGTATGAACGTCTCGAGAAATTCCATCTGGTCCCGACTCAGGTGACAGAACTTGCACGTCTCGAACCGTCCCTCGACAGAGGTCCTGCAGGCCGGGCAATACAGCCGGGTCACCTCCATCTCCTCGCTACACACCGGGCAACGCCCCAACATATGCACCCTTGCCATTTACCTTCCCCCTCAATCATCAATATGTCTATCAATCTTACTCAACCTGTTTAGTCAATAATATTAACCCTTTTTCCAATTGTCAAGGAAACCACGACAAATCGAGCATGGATTTTCCCACGAGGGGGCAATTGCTAGGTTTTACGGGCCGGGATCTCGCACCAAAGCATGCTGGAGATGGCTCATGCGCCCGGGACGGACTCCTGTTCCTTGCACAAGAAGAAACCACGCTGCATGGACGCACCGTCATCACTAGAGCTCATCATGGAAGGTCGTAGCCGGTTGGGGTGAACCGGTCCTGCGGACACGCTACCCTCAGATCCTGTCCCGGTGCTCGCCGAGAAAACGCAGGACGCCCTCGGCAGCGCGGCGGGTCATCCCGTCCACGGCGGCGATTTCCTCGACCGAGGCATCGGCAAGGACCCCCACGGACTCGAAGTGCCGCAGGAGGGCATTCCTGCGCTTGGTCCCAATGCCAGGGATATCATCGAGAAGTGAACGGATCCCCTGTCTTGCGCGAATCTGCCGGTGGTAGTTGATCGCAAAGCGGTGAGCCTCGTCCCGGATCTGCTGCAGCAATCGTAGGGCCGCTGAGTCCTCGGGCAGGCGGATCGGATATGGCTCCCCGGGACGGTAGATCAGCTCCTCGCGCTTGGCCAGGCCCAGGATGGGGATGTCAGCGTGACCCTTCTCCCTGGCAATCCGAGCCGCGATGGAAACCTGGCCCGCGCCCCCGTCCACGAGGATCACGTCTGGAGCGGCAGCAAAGGAGGGGTCCTCCTCGGCCACCTGGAGATCTGCCCCCCTCAACCGCTCGAGTCGCCGCCCCAGGACCTCTCCCATCATGGCGAAATCATCGGGACCTGAGACCTCCCTGATCCGGAACCGGCGGTAGGCGTAGCGGGCGGGCCTTCCGCCCTCAAAGACCACCATGGAACCAACCGCGCCCCCACCGGATGTGTTGGATATATCGTAGCACTCGATGCGATGAGGCGTCACCGGCAGGTCCAGTTCAGCAGCCAGGAGATCCGAGGGATCTTCCCTCTGCATCTCGGCCAGGTAGACCTCGGCATTGCGGCAGGCCATCTCCACCAGCCGCTTCCGTTCTCCTCGCTGGGGCCGATGCAAGAAGACCCTGGTTCCACGCCTGGCACTCAGCCACTGGCGCAGGGTCTCTGCTCCCGGGGGCAGACACGGCAGCTCGATGCGCCTCGGCACCAGGGGAGCATCGGCATAATACTCCCGCAGCACGGCGCCGAGGATCTCACCGTCTGAATCATCCGCCCCGGCGGCGACGGAGTGGTTGTCCTGCCCCACCATTCGTCCCTCTCGCATGAACATGACGGTCACACAGGTCAGATCTCCACTGCGGGCGAGGCCGAAGATGTCCTGCTCCTCTGCAGACGAGGCGATCATCTTCTGGCGCTCATTCATCTGCTCGAGTGCCGCGATCTGGTCCCGGTACCTGGCGGCGCTCTCAAAATCCATTCCCTGGGCCGCCCGCTCCATTTTCTCCCTGAGCTCACGGGTCACGGTCTTGACATCGCCAGAAAAGACCCGGACCAGGCCCTCAATCATCTCAGCATAGCCCTCGGCGTCAACGGCGTCGCTGCAGGGAGCCAGGCAACGGTTCATCTGGTGGTGTAGGCACGGTCGCCCCCCGGCGCGGAGCCGGGTGTCACTGCAGGTCCGATACGGGAAGACCTTGCGCAACAGGTCCAGGGTCTGTCGCAGGACACCGCTGGTGGTGAAGGGACCGAAGTAACGGTGGTCATCCTCCTCGGGCTGCCGCACAATGTTCACCCGGGGGTACGCTTCGCCCGTCGTGATCGCCACGTAGGGATACTGCTTGTCGTCTCTGAGGCGGATGTTGTACTTGGGGCGATGACGCTTGATCAGGTTGGACTCGAGGATCAGGGCCTCGAGCTCATTGTCGGTCACGATGCATTCCACGTCAGACGCCGCATTGAGCATCTTCATGGTCCGGGTGTTCAGTGCCGCCGGGGAACCAAAATAGGAACGGACCCGATGGCGCAGCGAACGGGCCTTGCCCACGTACAGAACCTCCCCGGAAGCATCCCGAAACAGGTACACCCCGGGCTGTTCGGGGAAATCGGCCGCCCTCGGCCCGAGTCCCTCACGCATTGATCACACCTCCGAGGAACCCGCACCGACACGAACCAGGTCGTCACCGGGGTGCTGCCTCGAAAGCACTCCCCTGAGAAACCTCCCGGTGTGGGATCCTACCTCGGCCGCCACCTCCTCCGGCGTACCGGTGGCGATGACCCGCCCTCCCTCTTCTCCACCCTCGGGACCAAGATCGATGATGTGATCCACGCTCTTGATGACGTCAAGATTGTGTTCGATGATGACCACGGTCGCCCCTTCGTCAACCAGCCGCTGCAGCACCTTGAGGAGCTGATGGATGTCGGCGCTGTGCAGGCCGGTGGTGGGCTCGTCCAACAGGTAGAGCGTGTCGCCGTTCGATCGGCGTTTCAGCTCCGAGGCCAACTTGACGCGCTGTGCCTCGCCGCCGGACAGGGTCGTTGCCGGCTGGCCCAGCTTGATGTATCCGAGGCCGACATCCCGCAGCGTGGACAGGTGATCGTTAATGCGGGGAATATCGGCGAAGAACTCGGCGGCCTCGTCGACGGTCATGGCCAGGATGTCGGCGATGGTCTTGCCCTTGTACCGGACCTCCAGGGTCTCACGATTGTAGCGAAGCCCGCCGCAGACCTCGCAGGGCACGTAGATGTCGGGAAGAAAATGCATCTCGATCTTGACGATGCCCTGCCCGCTGCAGGATTCGCAGCGTCCTCCCTTGAGGTTGAAACTGAACCTTCCCTTCTCATATCCCCGCGTCCTGGCCTCCGGAGTACTGGCGAACACCTCGCGGATGTAGTCAAAGGTTTTCGTGTAAGTCGCTGGATTGGAGCGCGGCGTCCGCCCGATCGGGGACTGGTTGATCTCCACCACCTTGGTAAGATGCTCCTTGCCCTCGATCGAATCGTGGCGGCCCGCGGGGTAGTGGGCTCGATTGAGATCATGGGCCAGCTGCCGATACAGGATGTCGTGGACCAGGGTGCTCTTGCCCGAACCCGAAACCCCGGTCACCCCCACGAACAGCCCGAGGGGGATCTCGACATCAACGCCCTTCAAATTGTGCTCCCGGGGTCCCCTGACAACCAGCCACTTCGTTCCCGGCCGGCGGCGCTGCCTCGGCACGGGTATCTCCCGTTCACCGCTGAGATATTGGCCGGTGACCGACTCAGGGCAGGCCATGATCTCCTGCGGAAGACCCTCGGCCACCACGTGCCCCCCGCGATCTCCCGCCCCCGGGCCAATGTCCACCACGTGATCGGCCCGCAGAATGGTCTCCTCGTCATGCTCAACGACGATCACGGTGTTGCCGAGATCTCGGAGATTTGCCAGGGTGTCCAGCAGTCGGCGGTTGTCGCGCTGATGCAGCCCGACACTGGGTTCGTCCAGGATATACAGGACTCCCACCAGGCCCGACCCGATCTGGGTGGCGAGCCTGATCCGCTGGGCCTCGCCTCCGGCCAGCGTGGCCGCCGCACGACTCAGCGTCAGGTAGGAAAGCCCGACATCAACCAGGAACTTGAGCCGCTTCTGCACCTCGCGCAGGATCTGACGTGCCACCACCGCATCGGATCCCTCGAGGCGCATCTGCACGAAAAACTCGTGGGCGTCCTTGATCGGCAGGGCTGAGAGCTCGGCGAGATTCTGCCCTCCCACGGTAACCGCCAGGCTCTCGGGCCGCAGCCGTGCCCCGCCGCACGACGGGCAGGGACGAGGCACCATGAACTCCTCGATGTATGAGCGGACGGAATCCGACGAGGAGTCCCGGTGTCTCCGGGTCAGGTTGCGGATCACGCCGCCAAAGGTTCGGCTGCGCCGACGGGATCGCCC
>SKXF01000045.1 GCA_007128555.1 Clostridia bacterium
GACTCGCCGTCTTCGTGATCCGCCAGCCAGGCGACGTGAAGCGAGCCCGACTCCCGACACAAATCCGTGCGCATATACGGAGCGAAGCGGGTGATCGTCCCCAGTTTCTGGAGGCCAGAGAAACCCTCGGGCCACCCGTAGGGAACCACGGAGGCGAGGGCGCTGTTGGCATTCAACCCAAACAGCACCCCGAAAACCGCGATCCAGATAATGGACAATATCCAGAGCCCCCGGGGCAGAGGCATCACCTCACACCCAATGTGAGCATCAGACGTCCATCTGGGGATCAAGTGCATCCCGCAACCCGTCGCCGGCGAGGTTGAAAACCAGCACCGTAAGGGTGATGGCCAGGCCCGGCATGGTGGCGATGTGCGGGGCATGTCGCAAGAACTGCCGGCCCGGCGTCAGGATGTTGCCCCAGCTGGGCGTGGGCGGTTGCACCCCGAATCCAAGGAACGAAAGCGCCGTCTCGATCAGCACTGCCGTGGCCACGTTGAGTGTCACCAACACGATGATGGGTGCCAGGCAGTTGGGCAGGATGTGCCCGAACACGATGCGCGCCGTGCTGCCCCCCACGGCCCGGGCAGCCTCCACGAACTCCTCGTTGCGCAGCGACATGAACTCGCCGCGGGTGACCCGGGCGTACTGCGTCCATCCGGTGGCGCCGATCACAACGATCACGTTCAAGAAGCTGGGACCCAGCGCCGCCACCACCGCAATGATCAACAGAATTTGCGGGATGGCCATCAGTAGATCCACCAGCCGCATGATCATCGTGTCCACCGCGCCGCCGAAGTAGCCGGCCAGGGCACCCAGTACCACTCCCATGACTAAAGAGATGCTGGCGGCCAAAAACCCGATGCTCAATGATATCCGGCTGCCCCAGATCACCCGCGACAGCACATCCCGTCCGACCTCGTCCAGCCCGAACCAGTGCTCCCACGAAGGTCCCTCCAGGCGCCGGGTGAGGAAGATATCGTCGATGGGGTCGTAGGGGGCAATCCACGGAGCAAATACCGCTACCAGGTAGAGCAGCAGGATCACAATCGCAGCCGCCACGGCCAACTTATGGCGCAGGAAACGCCGCCAGGCCCGCCACATCCAGCTCTCGGCCGGCACCTCGCTGGCGGTCTGTGCCTTCACTGTCTTGTGCTCATCTTGCCCGGTCATCTCGGTCCCCCTCAATTGTACCGCACGCGCGGATCTAGGTAGGCGTAGGAAAGGTCTACCAGCAGGTTCATGACGACGATGCAAAGGGCAGTCATAAACACCACCCCCTGGGTCACAAAGTAATCTCGGCTGTGCAGCGAGTTGATCGCCAGGCGACCCACCCCTGGCCAGGAGAACACTGATTCGATGATGACCGAACCGCCCACCACGTACGCCAGGCGCATACCGATGACCGTCACGATGGGAATGGCGGCGTTCTTGAACATGTGCTTATACACCACCACGCGCTCACCCAGCCCCTTGGCCCGGGCGGTGCGGATGTAGTCTTTTTTCATAACCTCGAGCATACTGGAGCGGCTCATTCGCATGAGAAGCGCAACCTGTGCTGTGGCCAGCGACATCGTGGGTAGTACGTAGTGGCCCAGGGTACCGGCGCCAAAGGACGGGAACCATCCCAGGTTCAGTGAAAACACGATGATCAGAAGCAGCCCCAGCCAGAACGACGGCATGGATATGCCGATCAAGGCCACCACCGTCCCCGCGTGATCGAGGACCGAATACTGTTTCAACGCCGATAGTATCCCCAGGGGCACACCGATGCCCAGCGCCACCGCGTACGCCGCCAGGTTCAACTTGATGGTATTGGGCAGTCGGCTGAGAATGGAAAAGGCCACCGTCTCGCCAGTGATGGCCGACCGGCCGAAGTCGAGCAGTACCGCACGACGAAGCCAGCGAATGTACTGCACGTGGATGGGCTGGTCAAAGCCCCACTCGCGCCGGATGGCCTCCACCACCTCGGCAGGGGCATCCAGCCCCGCCACGACCCGCACAGGATCACCCGGGGCCATGTGCATGATGATGAACACGATGAAGGAAACGCCGAGCAGTATGAAAAACGAAAGTATCAATCTTCTTGTCAGAAACTGAGCCAATGACCCCAACTCCTTCAGGGACAGCGGAGGGGGAGGGAAGCCACATCAGGCGGCTGCCGCCCACCTCCGCTGTCGATCACATTCGGCTGTTCAGCTGCCTGCCTGGGTATCCCACACTTCATGAAGCAGCTGCAGCATGCCGGCGGGCTCACTGGTCATGCCCCGGAACCGGGCCGAGATCGTGTTATTGCGCTGCGAGTGGTACAGGAACACCACAGCCTGCTCGTACGAGGTGATCTCCTGGTACTCGTCGTAGTAGGCCTTGCGCTCGGCAGGGTCCATCACGCTGCGACCGCGATCAAGCACGTAGTCCACGCGCTCATTGTTGTACTGACCTATCCAGAACCCACCCTGCGTGTGAAATATGGTGTAGTGGTCGGGATCAGGGCTCGCGCCAAACTGTACCTTGCAGGCATCGTATTCCCGTGCCTCAACCAAACGTTCCAGGAGCAGCGACCATTCCGTCTCCTGGATGTTCATGGTAATGCCCACCTGGCGCAGCCAGCTCTGGATCATCACCAGCTCGTTGATGTTCTTCTCGTCGCCGGCGCGCACCATCATGTCAAACTCAAAGGACTCGCCGTCGCGCACCATGATGCCATCGGAACCCTCTTCCCAGCCCAGATCAGCCAGCAGCTCGCGGGCCTTGTCCTGGTCATGGCGGAACTTGGTGAGCACTTCGGGGCTGTAGAAGTAGCCGTAGGCCTCTGAGTAAGGGCCGTCGGCAATAACACCCGAATAGCGGACGAAGTTATCCACGAGCGCTTCCTTATCGATGGCATAGGCTATAGCCTGTCGGGCCCGGTAGTCCTCAAACAAGGGATGCTGGTTGTTCAGAATCAGCATGTGGAAGTCGGTCTGCAGATACTGCAGTACATCGATGTCAGATCCCTCGATCATGCCAGGAATATCCTCTTCCGGCACATTCCACCAGTTGAAGTGAGCCTCGCCGGTCTCCATGGCGATCTGGCGGACCGAGTCTTCTGGGATGACCACGAATTCCACGCTATCCAGGTAGGGCCTTCCCTCCCAGTAATCCTCGAAGCGTTCCAGTACGATCTTCTCATCTGGCTGCCAGCTGACAAACGCAAAGGGGCCGGTGCCAACCGGGTGGCGGTTGTAACCCTCCAGGCCGTGCTCCTCGGTGTGGGCCTTGGAGATGATGCCCCGGGTCGCCACCTTGTCCAGCAGGGAAGCATAGGGCTCCGCGGTGACGAGGCGCAATGTGTACTCATCCACCACTTCCACCCGATCGATAGGGGACAGGTCACCCAGGCGCGGTGACTTGGTGGCCGGATCCATGATCAGATCGTAGGTATACTTGACATCCTCGGCGGTAAACTCGCTACCGTCGTGGAACTTGACTCCCTGTCGCAGGTGAAAGGTCCAGGTGAGGCCATCATCGGACGTTTCCCAGCTCTCGGCCAGCAGGGGGGTGATCTCGTTGTTGTAACGGTAGCCTACCAGTCCCTGGTGGATGGTGGAAGTGACCGTGTTCGAAGCACCGTCCGTGTTCATGAACGGGTTGAGGTGAGTGATGTCGGAATACTGCGCGACGATGAAGGTTCCGCCGTACTTCGGCTCGTCCTCGTCGGGATCTTCTCCACCGGGCTCGGCCGGTTCTGTCGGGTCGGCCGGGTCGGTCGGCTCCTCGGCCTGACCGCAGCCCACCACCAGGATTGCCATCACCAGCAGTGCGGCGGCTAGTGCCAATAGGTTGCATCTCCGGATAGCTGACATGAATGTGTTCTCCTCCCTGGATTGAAGATATTTGGGTACGCCGAACTCGAATGCGCTCCCGAAGGAGGCACACCAATCGCCAGGATTGTCCCTTGTTCAGACGGACCCTCAAGATGAAAACGTGTGGTGGGTGTGCAGCAGCCACCTCCGTCTTCTCCCCGATGACGGCCGGCGACTCCCCGAAGACTGCGGGAGCATTCAACTCGGCGGATCATCTTTGCCCCTAAATATACAACGGATCACCAGGGCCGTGCAATCACCAGCGGACCGTCTTCCATAAAATCTCCCGGTTGACGCAGATACAGATCGAAAGATCATTGCAACGCCTACATAATGGGTTCATGGTGAAGGAATGAGGGTGAGGTTACATCGGCAAATATGCGGCATCTCATTCAGTACATGAGATAGACTGGGATATTGGGAGGCTCATTGATGTGTATCCGGCAGATTACCAACAGCGCATTGGGAGAAGTGAAGAGTCGTGGGACTTCAGATTGACGTGGGTTCATCTCAGACATCCGCATGTGGTACATTCTCCCGTACCACCAAAATGACGTTATCTGCGCCTTCGTGTACAGAATATGAGTGGGATTCGCTCGCCAAATCCAGAGGCTGATCAGATGTCGCCGACCCAACAATCTTCACCTGCCTCGATCAGGCAGGCCGCAGGGGACCCGAGTCGCGAATCCCGTTCGTAATGGTACCGAGAGCTTCTTCCGGGCCAGATCTCCTCGATGAGCCATTCAGCATTGCCGGTTCATCCACAGGCGAGGCGGGTGATATGCTAGTGAACAAAGGTGTTGGGGAGTGATCGGATGATGCAAAGCGAAGACATCGGTTTTGATTTCAGTTATGTCAACGGGGCACTGGAAGCCCTGGAATCGGGC
>SKXF01000105.1 GCA_007128555.1 Clostridia bacterium
ACATTGCCAATCTCGTGGGGATCGGTGATGGCCGTGGTGGTTCCGTGGGGGATGATGACGCCGGCGAAATTGGCCGGCGTCATCATGGCGCTTTCGATGTGTACGTGGGAATCGACCAGTCCGGGAATGAGATAGGCGCCGCCTGCGTCGATGGTGACGTTTCCCTCGAGGGGCGGAGGGGGTTCTTCCCGGACTCCGTCGGGATCGGCCTGGACGTGAGCGATGAAACCCTGGTAGATGCCCACGTCCGCCGGGTAGATCTCGCCTGTGAATACGTTGACCAGTTTTGCATTGGTGATGGCCAGGTCGAGGGGCCGCTTACCGAGGGCGGCCTCCACGAGTTCTTTTCTTTCGTCCGAACTTAGCATCATGCCAGTCACCCGCCTCCTCTACAGGATATAGAAGTAGTACAGCAGCGGCAGACAGAGTATATAGAGTCCAAAGGGAATTTCCTTGTGCCTGCCCGAGACCAGTTTCACCAGCACGTAGGTGATGATTCCCAGGCTTATACCGTTGGCGAGGTTGAAGGTGAAGGCCGTGAACACAATGGTGATGAAGGCCGGCAGGGACTCGGTGAAGTCCTCGAAGTTGATGCTCTGGATGGCGGGCATCATGAGGAGACCGATCAGGATCAGGGCCGGAGCGGTTGCAGCGCTCGGGATCATCGTGGCCACTGGGGTGAAAAGAAGGAGGACTAGAAAGGCGACGGCGGTTGTCACCGCGGTCAGTCCCGTGCGTCCACCCTCCTCGACGCCTGCGGCAGACTCGATGTAGGTGGTCACGGTGCTTGTCCCCAGGAGGGCGCCGATGGTGGTGGCAATTCCGTCCACCAGGAAGGGTTTCTGGATGTCCGGCAGGTCGCCCTTTTCATTCAGGAGTCCCGCCTTGGCGGATACCCCGAGCAGGGTGCCCATGGTGGAGAAGAAGTCACCGGCAAAGAAGGTAAACATCAGGGGTATGAAGGCGAGCTTCAGCGAGCCCATGACGTCCAGCTGGAAGGCGATGGGGGCGATCGACGCCGGCCGGGACCAGATCGCATCCGGCAGCTCGGTGATGCCCATGGGGATGCCGATGACGGTCGTCAGAAGAATGCCCCACAACAGGGCGCCCTTGATCCTCAGGGCCATGAATGTCGCGATGATAAAGAAGCCCATGATCGCCAGCATGGCCGGAGGGGCCTTGATGTCTCCAATGGTCAGCAGGCCATTGCCCGCCTGGATGAGTCCGGCATTGCTGAAGCCCAGTTCCGCGATGAAGAGGCCGACGGCTGCACCGATCGACACCTTGATGCTGGTCGGCACCAGGTTGGTGATGGCTTCCCTGAGTCCCAGTAGGGTCAACGCGATGAACGCGACGCCGGAGATGAACACCATTCCCAGGGCCTGCTCCCATGTCGCCATGCCCGCAGCGACGATGGCGTAGGCGAAAAAGGCATTGCTTCCCATGGCAGGTGCCAGTGCGAAGGGTCGATTGGTATAAAAGGCCATGCAAAGGGTGAACACGGCTGCCACCAGGATGGTCACGACGGTGAGGGGTTCCGATGGCATTCCCGCGGCCGACAGGATGATCGGATTGACAGCCACCACGTAGGCCATGGTCATGAAGGTCACCAGGCCCGCCATCACCTCGGTCTTCACGTCGGTTCGATGCTTGGACAGATGAAATAATCGCTCTAAGATGCCGTTCTGCTTGGTTTCGGGCATAATCCCGAAGCCTCCCTTCGGATGTGTGAGACGATGAACAATATGACAGCACAATAATATAGCATTCGTCCTTAAGCGCACAATAGTGGGTCTTCGGTCGAAAATTATCGGTGATCTGGGGACGGTTTCCGGTGAGGATCGAATGATCTGGGCATATGATGCAGAGGATCCGCCTGGATGCACGGTGCCCACCACGATGCGGATCGAGGCGATGCCACGGATGGTGGCCCGACGAAATGGCTGCCTTTCGCCTTTGCAGATGGTGCAATCCGCAGACTCTGGGGTAAGGTGGAGATAGAAGGGCGAGACGTTGAGACGCAAATCCATGGTTGGGACGTGCAGAGCATACGATGAGAGAATGCGGCCCCTGCGAGATCTTCGAGCGGATCAGGGAAGCCTTGCTGTCCTGGTATGACGAGCATGCCCGGGATCTTCCCTGGCGGCGGGAGGGCGACCCTTACCGGATCTGGCTGTCCGAGGTCATGCTCCAGCAGACCCAGGTCGGGACGGTGATTCCCTATTACACCCGGTTTCTTGAGGCCTATCCTACCCTGGCGGCCCTGGCTTCCGCGGGCGAGGAGGAGGTACTGAAGCTCTGGGAGGGCCTCGGTTACTACGCCCGGGCCAGGCGTTTCCTGGAGGCTGCTCGAGAGGTGCAGGCTCAATACGGGGGGCAGGTTCCCTCGGATCCCGGGGAGTTCGGGAGCCTCCCGGGAGTGGGGCCATACACGGCCGCGGCCGTGTTGAGCATCGCTTACGGTGTTCCCCTGGCCGCGGTCGACGGCAACGTCCGTCGCGTCGTCAGCCGCGTGTTCTGCCTGGAAGGGGATCCCCGGAAGGCACCGGGCAGGAAAAGGATCCGATGTCGTGCCGATGACATGCTGGATCCCCGCAGGCCGGGCGACTTCAACCAGGCCCTCATGGATCTCGGGGCTTTTATTTGCACACCGCGCAATCCCTCCTGCGTGGACTGTCCCCTTGAACCCCTTTGCCTTGCTCACATGAGGGATCGGGTCCATGGCATTCCGCCAAAAAAGAGGCAGAAATTTCGACCCCTGGAGGAGGTGACGGTCGCGGTGGTGATTCGCGACAGGCGCTGCCTGGTCCGCAGGAGGCCCCGTGGGGGGCTTCTTGGTGGCCTGTGGGAGTTTGCCACGGTAACACCTGGTGTTCTTTATGCAGAACAGGTGTCCCTGGGTGAGCAACTGGGCGTCCTGGATCACACGTTCAGCCACCTTCGGTGGCGGGTATCTGTGTATTGGAGCGACATCGTAGGTGCCCCTCCTCGGTGTCCTCCCTGGCGCTGGGTGACGGGAGCGGAACTGGTTTCGCTGCCCTTCCCTGCCGTCTACCGTCCGGTGATTGAGGCCGTCAAAAAGAGATTGGATCCGGGGTTGCCGGGGCCCCCGTGATCCGGAGTTCCTTCTGAGGTTAGGGTTTGGCGATGCGTACCATGGTTTGCAGAGGCTATTGGAGGAGGGGTGTCATGGGAGACTTCAGAGCGTACACCAGGGGGGATAGGGGATCCCTGGTCGACATGATCCGGGAGTTTTTCGACCACCATCGCAGCCTTGCTGGACGGGAAGACCCGATGGGGGTGGAGAAGGCAGAGAGCATCCTGCAACGCTGGCTGGACGGGCCAGACGATCAACTGCTGGTATACGTCGACTCAGCCGAGCCGGTGGGATTCGTCCGCCTGAGAGAGGAGGCAGGGGTCTGTTGGCTTGAGGACATGGCCGTCTCGTCACAGCATCGGGGTAGGGGATACGGTCGACAGATGGTGGAGGCACTCGGCGTCCACCTGCAGGAACGAGGTCAGAACAGCATCTATGCACCGGTGATGCCTGCGAACACTCGGGCCCTCGAATTCTACGTGGAGTGTGGATTCACAATTCTCAATATGGTTGAGCTGCGCAAGGACCTGGACGGGGAGGCATCGTCTGGGCATCTGTGCCGCTCAGGGGACAACTTCCGGTTGGAGTGGGAGGCATGCCCACAGAAAACCCGGTAAGTTTGCCTGTTCCCATGGGCTTCCATACGGGTGCGAGCGCCGTCCCTGGTGCAGGCTTGCCCTTCATCGAGCCGGTGACGCTGATCTGCCATAACCTGGCCTGTGGTGGCCTCTTGCAGTGTTGGCGATTCTGCTTATTTTGCGTCCAACTTCCTGGAAATCTCCTTGAGGACGCTGTGAATGTTGGACAGGCTGACCAGGATGAACCCCAGCATGGCAAAAGTGACGATTTCGCCGGTGAAGATAGCCAGTACCAGGAGAACGAAAACGGTTATGGTATTCCAGGTATTGCTGGAGAAGAACTCTCTCATTTCATGACACCTCCTGATGGGTGTGATTCGGTCTTTGTTGAAGCATAAAGGATCCATCGATGCAGGGCAAGGAGGTGGGGCTCCGGGTGAGGGGAGCCCCACTCACATTTACAACGGGACAGGGTCCGTGACATCTTACCTGAGGTCCTCGACGGCCTCCAGGAGGCGTTGGACCTCTTCTTCTGTGCTGTACGGGGCCTGGCCCACCCTGACCACTCCGCCGGTGGGGGCCAAGCCCAGCCGCTCAACCACGGTTGTGGCATAGAAGTCGCCGTCCCAGACAAAGATGCCCCTGTTACCCAGGTGCCTGGCAATGTCCCTGGGAGCGTGGCCGTCCATGGTGAAGGCCACCGTGGGTGTTCGCTTGGCCCCTGCATCGGGTCCGTACAGGTGGATCCCGGGAATGCTCTCGAGGCCCCGCATCAGGACCAGGTTCAGGCGGTCCTCGTACTCGGTGATGGCCGCCATGCTCGTCTTGATGGCCTCTCGCAGGTCAGGACCCGTATCGGCCGATTGGGCCTCAGCGATGAAGTCCACGGCGGCCGCGGTGCCGGCGATGGCCTCGAAGTTGGCGGTGCCGGTCTCGATTCGGTTGGGCACCTGGGGGCTCTGGGGGCGGACCTTGTAGGTCTGCAGCCTTTCGAAGGTCTGGCGACGCCCGTAGAGGACCCCTGCGTGGGGGCCGA
>SKXF01000111.1 GCA_007128555.1 Clostridia bacterium
CGAGATGCATATCTATCACCACCTCTTGGGGACACCAGGTTGAAATGCGGTCAACACCTGAATGCTCTTAGCACTCTGATCAGGAGAGTGCTAATCGCGCTTTTTAAACTACCACCAAGGGAAACAATTGTCAACGGATGCTGAATGTGACTCGCGCTCACGTGAGCTGCCCGCGCTGCAGCCGGACCAAGCCCTCCCATCGCGGTGGCGGGACGTACGGCCCACCTGGTCTGTGCAGGGCCTGGTGACAGATGACACCACAGGATCGAGGATTGCGAGGAGCCGTAGGAGCATAGCAAGGACGGGAACTACGTCGGCAAGTAAGGCTTGAAACCGGGAAAAAACTCCGAGGAGGTTATCACATGTCCCAACTAAGTATAGCAAGATTATTTCCCTTTCACCGAGACATCGTTGAGAGTACGCGGGTTGACGGGGAGAATCACCTTCGGATTGTCGTACGGCCGGATCGGAGATTCAAAGCCCGGTGTGGTGCTTGCCAATCAGAGGGCAAGAGGATCTGGCAGCATGAGACAAGGAAGGTCAGGGATATTCCCATGGGTCGCGTTCGCTCGGTCCAGGTGACGGTGAAATACCGCAAGGTGAGTTGTCCTCAATGCGGGAAGATCTGGGTGCAGGACCTGGATGTGTGGGTGGAGCACGCGTGACCCGGCGCTCTGGCCGAATGATGCACATTAATGCAACCATCTTCCGATCAGTACCGTTGCCCGCGAGTACCATCTTGACTGGAAAACGGTCAAAAAGATCCACAGACCTGCTCTCGAGTAAGCGTTCGGGGCCACAGATTACCAGGGGCTGAGACGTCTGGCGGTAGAAGAGATCCCATTGAAGAAGGGGCATCAGTACGTCACGATGGCCATCGATTTTCCACGGGCAGGGTAGTATAGATGGGCGAAGGGCGCAGCGAGAAGAGCCTGGATCCCTCCTTTGATGCGGGCCATGAAACTTCGAGAGCCACAATCCCCGCAGTCGTTGGAGCTCGACATCCGTTGAACCCCCTATGATCGGGCAGGCCCAAAAGCGCAGAGCCGTCACCACCCACAGCAGATCTACGCATCTAATCGACCCATTGAGCACATAATATTGGCGATGGGCTGCAAACAACCATATTTATCGAGGTGATGCTATTGCTTGGTGCTGTTGTCAGGTTCGTCGTATCAGCTCTGGTCATTCTGTTCATCGGCTATGTCGTTCCCGGGTTCAGTGTCGTCAATTTCACGTCTGCACTGCTGGCGGCCCTGGTCATAACGCTGATCGCATGGGGTATCGAAGCCATTCTAGGTGAAGGCGCAAGCCCCCGCAGCCGGGGCGTCGTGAGTTTCCTCGTGGCTGCCGTAGTAATATGGAGCGTACAGTACGTGGTGCCGGGCGTGACAGTGACGGTCTTGGGCGCCATTCTAGCCTCTGTGGTCATCGGACTGATTGACACCGTCGTACCCACAACCTTGCGGTAATCACCGATCCATGCGGGGAGTCATAAGCAGCCCAGCTCCCCGCCCGCACATTCACTAACATATCCTCTTCATCTCATCCGTATGATTAAAGTGAATACCAGACAGGTTAGGAGGCTGGCACGTGGGATGGCGCCGCCACAGGATCTCAGTCCATGTCCTGATGATCTACCTCGGCACAATCATTCTGTCCCTGATCCTCGCAGGGCGCTCCACCCCTCCCTCTTTCGACGAGGAAGCTGTCCCCGTGTTCAGCGATGAGGACAACATTACGTCTACCACCCCCGCACCAAGGGTCGGCCCCCTCGCGGATCTGAGATCCCTTGTCGGTGTCATTCCCCTCTCGTCGGACCTGTATCGCTCAATACTGGCCGGAGGTCTGCCCGGTCTCGGCCTGTTCGAAGACGATCCGCAAGACGGAATATCCTGGACTGAGGTCACAGAACGAATCGTCTACATCCTCACGGATGTGCGGCTCTCGGAACCCTTCAGCTATCTCAGAACCGCCTACCCCATGCTCTCTTTGGTCTTGCCCCCAGGTCCCGGTACTCAGCCCCACTACATCGTTCACCTGCCTCAATCCCCGCCCGAGGATGAACCCTCACCGGGAACTGAGCCCACCGACGATCATCTCCCGGAAAAACCGGACCTATGGCTGGATATGAAGGAACCGAAAGTCATGATCTACCACAGCCACACCCAGGAATCCTACTACACCGCCGTGAGTGAGGCCACCGGGAATCCAAACCCGAGGGAGGCCTTTATCGCCAATGATCAATACAATGTCCTCAGGGTGGGAGCGGAACTGGCTGAGGAGCTGTACCAGCAATACGGTGTCGGCGTCATCCACGTTCAGGACTACTTCGATACCCTGCCCGATGGAACCGGTATGAACCGTCTCGGCTCCTACACCCGGTCAGCAGAGAAGATCGCTCCCCTGCTGGCCCAATATCCCACGGTCAGCGTGGTGCTGGACATTCACCGAGACTCCACACCCCGGGAACTGACCGTCTTCCAGTCCGACTGCGGCGAGACATGGGCCCGGGTGATGATCGTGCTGGGAACTGACAAGCACCTGGATCACCCCAACTGGAGGATCAATGCGAAGTTTGCCGAAAACATGGTCCATACCATGGAGGCTGAGTACCCCGGGCTGTACTTCACCACCCTGATGGCAGATTATCGCTACAACCAACACCTGCTTCCCGGGGCTCTTCTTCTGGAGGTGGGTGGTGTTGAGAACACCCTCGAAGAAGCCCTGAACAGCGCCCGAAATCTTGCCCGAGTGGTCGCAATCATGCTTCGCGACGGACAGGTGCCGGAGCGCCCCTGAATGGCCGTTCAGACATTGACCGAGATGCGTCCCCATCTTTCACTGCCCCATGCCGATAGGACCTCGCAGAACATCGTCGTTGAACACCGGGACCATTTGTGTTAGAATTCGCCCGGAGGTGAACACATTGCCGACTAGCAGATCAGCCGTTAAGCGTGTCAGGACATCAGAGGAACGACGCCTGCGCAATAAGCGAGTCAAGACCCGGGTCAAGAATTCGATTCGCAAGTTCCGAGAAACCCTCGACGAGGGAGACGAAGAGAAGATGCAGCTTGGTCTTCGCGAGGCCGTCAGCAGCATTGACCGTGCGGTCACCAAGGGCGTCATGCATAAAAACCAGGCAGCACGGAGGAAGTCCCAGTTGTACCGTGCCCTGCAGGAGCGCGAGATCACCGTCTAACATCTCACACTGTACACAGGCCCAGTGTTGCAGAATCGCTCGAGATGTGCCCCTTCCCCTACTCACTGTCTGAGCAGGTTTAGTTTGGGGTGGCAAAGAACTGTGACCAGTCTCTGCACGGCTATCTCCGGTCGCCACTTGCCCTGCTTGATCCCAAGATCCGTGGTCAGGACCAGCTCCAGGGCCCTCTCCAGCTGATCCGAGGAAAAATTCCTCGCCTGCTCGGCACATTTTCTCACCACGAAGGGAGGCTGCCGCAGACGGGAGGCTGCCTGCCCGTGGGTCAAGCCCTGCCCCAACTCATACTTGATATGCCAGATCAGCCTAACCTGGCGAGCAATCATGGCGAGGAGCATCAGGGGGTCGGCTCCTCCGGAGAGCATCGACTGGAGATGGTCGACGGCCTTTCGCGGGTCGTTGGTCCCTATGGCGTCAACCAGGGCGAAGATATCCTGCTCCCGCGCCATGGAGGTCACAGCTGCAACATCATCAGCGGTTATCTCTTCCGAGTCTCCAACGTAGCTCGCCAGCTTCTGCAACTCGGTATCCAGGTGATCCAGCGAGACCTTCTGGCTTTCCAGCATGCGCGCCGCGTCAGGGGCGATTCTCTTCCCTTGCGACGACAGCTGCCCCTGAAGCCAATTGCGAAGCTTTGCCCCCCGCGGCCTATCGCACGGCACAATCCGAGCCAGGTCCTTGTCCCGGATGGCGCGGTATAGACGGCGCCTCTTGTCGATGGAATCGGCAATCAGGCAAAGACAACTGATATCCGAGGGATCTCCAATATAGCTGATCCACCGCTCCTCTTCACCCGAATCGCCCTTTCCCGTCACCACGGGTGGCTCGACAGCGACGACAAGACGCCTCCCCCGATCAAAGGTCATCATGTTGCAGGCAGAGAGAACCGCGTCAGCGGTGGCCTCTCTGCCCCGGTATCGATTGAAGTTCAGCGAACCCTCACCGATCTCGAGCTTCTGTTGGAGCAGGGACACGAAGCGCCGGCGCAAGTAGGACTCCTCGCCCAGCAACAGGTAAACCGGCAGTATATTGTCCCGTGCACCTTCACGTGCAGCCTTGTCAGTCAATGCCCTGCTCCCCTCAGCTCGCGACCCTCAGCACAGTTCGAACACCATATTAACGCTACCACATCGATCTCCCGACACCCTCAGACCCGCCTGGCCCTGATCGTCATCATAGCGGATCAGCCACTCACCCTGCCAGGTTCGTTCGGGGACGCCTCGGTCCATCGCCCGACTTCTGCCGTCGAGATGCCCCACCTCGCCCCTCTCCTCGCCCATGACCATCTTTGCCCCCTGGGGAAGCTGAAGATGAAACCTGGGAGGAACAGCCCACGAACTGCGCCCCCTGGAAGTGACATGAGTAGGAAGCCATCCGGCATTTTCCACCACGGCGGTGTGACGATATAGGTTCTCGCCCAGGCAAGCAACTGTGGATTCTTTTGCCTTCAGCTCTGGAAGGGCAGCCACACAGACCAGGC
>SKXF01000248.1 GCA_007128555.1 Clostridia bacterium
ATGATCGCGTTGTGGGTCGTGTCCGGGAGCGCACCGGTTTCGTAGCGGTGGATGGTTACATCGCCGAAGCCGAGAAGGCTGGCGAACGCGCGCTGGCTCAATCCATATTGCTCCCTGATCTGTCGGATGTCCGAGGGAGAGAGGATATCGTTTTTTCTCCTGTAGATGTCATAGGCTTTTTGCAGGTTCTTCTCATCCAGGTGCTCATCAAATACGGGTCGGTTGCACTCCTTGCAGATCGCCACCTTTGCCTGTATCATGATGTTTTCTCCACGCACGGGATAGGTTTCATCGATGCTACCGCAGAAAGCTTTGACGTAACGATCACAATGGTCACAGTAATGCACACGGTGTTTCATGACAATCACCCTCCCGAGGTGAATAAGATCCGGAGCGGTCGTCACCTGTGGGGATAGCGCATGGGCCGATCCGTAAAATGAAACGACACGCATACAAGCAGTCCCCCAGGTGCATCCTCGTCAACCTTGAGTTTAAGGTATATCTCCGGATTCCTGTCTATGCGGACACCGAATACCCATACACTGCCGGGGAATCGGGGATTGGTGTCCTCCAGTGGCCCGCTCACGTAATTGGCGACCGAGAGTCTCTGTACTTCATCCCAGACGTGCAGAAGGCTGATTCCGAGATGGGCGACGGTCTCCATGGTCTTCTCGCGTTGCTGGATATACCGTTGCCCAGTAGCGACAAGGTGGTTCGCCTGCTCAAGGAATGTACGGATCTCTCGTCTGGAGGCGATTCGGGACACACGAATCCTACTCTCCTTGCTGTTATCATATGATAACACTCCGGGCCATGAATCTGCAAATGCAGCCCTGAAATGAGTGTCTCGCAATCGTATCGTCGGGGCGAACGGTTATTGCTGGCTCGCTGATCCGATCACGAAAGATCGTGCGGGATACAGATTATGGCTCCGTGCGGGAAACCTCTTCATCATCGAGGAGTGGGAGGGAAGCGAGGCTTCCGGGAGTCGAGCACATCCGTATTGTACTAAAAATACGGAGCCAGGGCTTGGATTGCTTCACCTGGGGGGGGGTGTGAACGTACCTGGAGTGTTGCATGACACCGTAGCCAGGATCTTCGGTGCGAAAGCCCGTGCCTGGCTGAGGACGGGGCTCGGAGAACGATGCCGGGGTTGGGAGGCTGGGGCTATCTGCGGTGCCGACCCCGATCATCTTGAGCCAGTCCTCCGGGGAATCGGGGTCGGGTTCGTCCGGCCACAGGCCCCGGAGCAGTCTCGCCCGGTCAAAGCAGATGCCCTGCATGGCGTTGCTGATCTCTGATTCAAGCCCAGTGTCCTGGGGCTGCAGGCGATCGACAAGGGCATCCAGCGTTTCCTCGGTTGCCGAGGACGGGAGCATCTCTCGAATCTCGGGGCGGGTGAGTCCGGCCAGGTGCTCGGTGGCATCGGCCATGGCGCTTATTCCCTGCAACAGGGTTTCCATCTCTTTTGGCTCCATGCTCTCTTTGAAGTCGGCGATGCGGTCCTGCTCCACGTATCCGCGCAGGAAGAAGAGACCGGCATCAAAGACCACGAACCGTGGGTCCCGGGGAAGGAGTAGCATAGGCACGTGCGGGATCGGTCCGCGCCTGAAATCGCAGACGCCTGCGAGGCGGTACATGAGGGAAAAATCGTCCGACTTCTTGTTGCGGGTCCGGTTGAGGAGATCGTAGCATCTCTCGGTGACCTTCTCGTTGGCTGCCTTGATGGCATCATCATCGCGAGATCCGGCGCGTTCCACGGACAGGGAATACCGCAGGGGACAGGCGCTTTGCACCGCGATAATGAGGTCATCGGAGGGCGTCAGTTGGTGCTCAGAGCAAAAAGGACCGGAGCCCGGCAATCAGCGCGGAGATCATCGGACGGATGAATACCGGGTGTCCCTCCCTCACGTGATGGTCCGGCAATCACCTTGCGCAGGGGATGGCGAATGGGGCCGACCCAGGCCAGGCGTCGACCCCGAAAACACCTACCTGTATCGAACGACCCCGAGTTCCTCCAGGGTGGAGAACAGGGCTTCAACCGTGTTACCGAGGTCAACGCCGCTCTCCCACTCGACCAGGTCCCGGATCTCGGCCAGGGTGCGCTTCCCGTCGGCCCAGTAGACGGCGAGGGTGTAGCCCGCCTGCCGGCCGGGGTGCTTCTTCTGGATGTCTTGCCACTGCTTTTGCCTCTCGGGCGAGGCGCTGCTCAGCAGCCTGCGCAGGGATGGGGGACCGGGGTGCAGCCTCTCGGGGACGAGGTCCGGTATCTCCTTCGGTTCGTCACAGCTGCATTTCTCATCCTGTTTTTCCTCGACGCATCCCGCCTCCAGGAGAAGCTGGGCGCGCTGCTTCTCAGCTTCCAGCAGGGAATCAACCTGCCCCTTATACAGGTCCAGCCTGTCACCCAGGTCGGCGAGGCGGTTGAGGCTTTCGAGGTCTGCCCTGCGCCTCTCGGCGAGGAAATCGAGGAGACCGAAGGCCTTATCCTCTTCGCCGGCGGCCAGGTAATCAAAGACCCGCGGGCGCGCATTCCGCAGGATGTTCGAGAAACGGTCGGCCATCTCCGCTCCCAGCCAGAGGGCTTCCTTTTCGCCGGCCGTTGCCGCGAAGAGGGCGTAGGTTGCGGTGATGGTTGCGACCCGTGCCAGCATATCCGGGTCCACCTTGTCCGGGGTGTCCTCGCTGGTGTGATAGAAGCGGTCCGGCCACTGGATGATCATGGGGCTGGGGATCCCGACGGTGGGATCGGACATGATGTAGTGGTCTGAGCCTCCCGAGAACGGCGTCTCGGTGTGACGGAAGGAGGCGTAGGCCCCGGTGGCGGCCAGGTTCTTCATGTCCTGGCCTGCGTAGCCCAGGATCAGGCCGGCCAGGTCACCGCTGAAGTTGGGGGTTGAGCGGGGCGGCTGCTCGGCGATCAGGCTGCCCCCGCACAGGGCCTGGTTCTCGCCCACCATGTCCAGGTTCACCCCGGCCACGTACCGGCAGAGGTGTTCATCGTTATCAGCAAGGAAGGCGTACGTTCCGGTCATCTCGGGGACGAGGAGAAAACGGATGCCTCGCTTCGGACGCTCCAGCTTGCCCCCGGAGATCAGTACCTCGAGGGCCCGGGCGGCCTCCATGGCAGCGGCGACGCCCGAGGCGTTGTCGTTGGCACTGGGTTTTGGGTGGCAGATGTGGGCGGTGACCAGGACCTCCTCGTCATCCTGCGTTCCGGGGATGAAGGCGCTGACCACTTCCATGGTCCCCGGGTCGAAGGACGTCTCGACCTCGGCATGAAGCTTCACCGGCTCATCTTTGGCGATGAGTTCCCTCAGGCGGGCTCCCTCCCTCGGGGTCAGGACGAAACCGGGGCAGGGCTCGTCATCGGTGTCCCACCAGAAGGAGCGGTAGCAGAGGGCGTCGGGCAGGTCCCCCTTGGGCCGCACGGGGGCGAACACGGGCATGTGGTCGGTGACGATGCCCAGGGCACCCATCTTCGCCACGGCGTTCCGGTACGCGGCGGAGGGATCCGAGTCGACCAGGACGAACTTCCCCCGGACGTCGATGCCCTCGTAGCCAGAGGGTTGATCGGCTTTATCAACGGCCACCACCTCTCCGGTCAGTCCTCCCGCAGGGGTGGAGCCGGAGCGTTGGATAACCGACAGAGGCTCCTCGGCGTAGTCGGCCAGTTTCTCCCGGTGTTTTTCGGGTGAGACCAGGTGCAGGACCGCCCTCTGGATGCTCCACTCCAGCGGCATGGGGGGTTGCCCCCAGACCTGGGACTTGCCGTCGACGGGGTAGGTCAGGGTCTCGGTTTCCAGGCCCATGGATTCGAGAGCACCATGGGCGTACTCGCAGGAGTCCCGGATCCCTGGTGAGACCTGGATCCGATGGTGTCGGATCACCTCGTAAAGATAGTCCATACTGCGCTTCGGTGAGATCTCTTCCTGTAGCTTGTCGTAACTGGATTTGAACATCGTGTCCTCCTTTACTTGGTGCAGCATATGGATGATAATAACTTGGACAAAAGACCTCGCATACCTCTAAGCAATCGAAGGGGGATTTTTGGGTGATCCCGCTCAGTGACAACGTACCTTCGCACCGGCGGCCTTGGGTCACCTATCTGATTATTGCTCTGAATGCTGGGGTTTTTCTCTACCAGGTTTCCCTTCCTCAGCGCGAGCTCGGCCAACTCCTTGCCACCTATGCCGTGATCCCGGCGAGGATCGGTGGACCCATGATCCTGTTTTTCCCCGGGCGCTGGCCGAGCCTTGTGCCCTTGGTGACGGCGACCTTTTTACACGGCAGCTGGGTTCACTTCGGCGGGAACACGCTCTACATGTGGATCTTCGGCGATAACGTGGAGGGGAGCATGGGACCGGTCCGGTTCCTGTTTTTCTACCTCCTTGCCGGGGCCATTGGGAACTTCTCCCACGTCCTCGCCAACCCAGGCAGTCCCATTCCCACGATTGGGGCCAGTGGGGCCATCGCGGGGATCCTCGGAGCCTACCTGTTGATGTTCCCCCGCGCCCGGGTCCTGGCCCTGGTGCCCCTTGGACTGTTTTTCACCGTGGCGGAGATCCCGGCCGTGGTGTTTCTGTTGATATGGTTCCTGCTGCAGATTCTCAGCGGGCTCACTGCTTTTGGAGCCCAGACCGTGGCGTGGTGGGCCCACATCGGGGGTTTTCTGGCGGGGATGCTCTTGGTGTTCTG
>SKXF01000211.1 GCA_007128555.1 Clostridia bacterium
CTTGGCGGGTGGTGACCAGGATGCTGCGGAGCTTCCTCCTCCGTCAAAGCAGATCTGACATGCCTCCCGGTTGCCCGGAGAGGCCTGATCGGAACTGGTTCCGCTTCCTGCGTTATGTCTGGGACTTCCAACGGGATGCGAGGCCGGGAATACATGAGCAGCTGACAGACCTGCCCCCGGACACCCGGCTCTTCTGGCTGCGCGGGCAGGGGGACGTGGGAGCATTGAGGCGAGAGGTGGAGGAGACGTGGGGCGAGATCACCACGGAAGATTCGCATTGATGCATACAGGGAAGAGAGGAGAGATGTTGATGGATGTACAGCAGGAAGCTGTGACGAGAATTGGCGACATATGGGCGCTTCTATACTACCATCTGGCCCGGGAGCTCACGGGGCAGTTCGGTGTACCGGGAGACGGTGCCCTCCGCCGGGCGATCCGGAAGTTCGGCCGCGAGAGGGGCCTGAGCCTGAGGGCCCGGCACATCTACGAGGGCAGACCGATCAGCCTCAAGTCCCTCTTTGAACACTATGACCTGCCCTCGGATCCCCGCTCGCAGCGCATCACCTACGAGCTCTCGGAGCAGGAGCGCATTTCGAAGACCACGGCCTGTCCCTATGCAGACCTGTGGCTCGGCTATCCCGATGGGGGGCGCCTGGGTAGAATCTACTGCGAGGAGATCCATCATGCCATATTCTCGGGATACGATGGTGCGGTTCAGACCAACCTCACCGATACCATCACCCAGGGTCACGAGGGCTGCCGTTTTGCCGTGTATCTGCGCCCGTCGAACCAGAGAGCCGGGGAACACGTGGTCCAGCCCCATGTGCCCCTTCCCCACGAGGACGATCCCCTCGCCCGGATGACGGACATGTGGATCAACCTCTACTACTACATGGCCCGGGAGTATCTTGATACCTTCGGAGAACCCGGTGAGAAGGCCCTCCGCCGGGCCATCCGGGCCTTTGGCGAGGAGCGGGCTCATCGCATGATCCGGAGGCACGAGGCCCAGGGCCTGCCCATTAACATCGAGACACTGTTCACCCGGCGCGATCAGCCCTCCGATCCCAGGGAGGAGTCGGTGCTTCATCGGTTGACGCACGATGAATGGATCCTGGACGTGCTCCGGTGCAGCTTCCATGACGCATGGAGGGCCCGGGACGGCCTGGACGTGGGCCTGATCTACTGCCAGGAGGTACACCATGCCATGTGGGAGGCCTACGACGCCCGTTTGGAGGTCAATCTTCCCGAGACCCTGACCGCCGGAGATGGCCTCTGCGAGTTTCGCGTGTACTGTAAGGAAGCGGGAGAGAGCAAAGGGGGGGAGCGCCCCGGGAACTGGACCTGTGGATGAAGTCGCCCCGGAAGATGTGCCCCGTGTGCCGCGCTCTGGGCATCCTTCTCATCTGATCAGGGCATACCGGCTTTGAGTATTTATCTCATCTTCGCGGTCTGGAGGATCGGTCTGGGCCAGGATGTGCAGGGGCCGGTTTTAACATGCCATGCCGCATGAATATGGGGACGGATGCGGTCGGTGGTTGCTGTCTGTGGCCCAGGGCTCGCGGACGGTGATGGCTCTGGACAGTTGAGTCCGGTGGAGATCATCGCGTTACCGGGGGCTATCGTCACGTCGGCGCAGCTGGGCCCTTTCCGGGCGGCCCGGGAGGGGTCTGGCAGGCCGCGCCGGACAGAGGTACGCATGTGCGGGAGCCGATCGAGAGATCGTTGGCCCTCGCCGACCTGGACGACAGGGATTCGGTGATCCTGGTGAAGCCCTTCTCCCGGCCATGCTCCGGCTCCCGGTTTCCATCTATCAAGTCAGGCGGGTTTCTCGGGAGATCATGCCTGGATGTAAGGTCTTTCGGAATAATTGTGAGTGGCCAAAGAAGAGGACGGGTCCGCTTTGAAACGGTCGGCTGAAGCCGCCTTCATTAACCCATAAATTGGTGAAGGATACCATCTTCTATTTTTCCAATCGGAAATGTTCTGCCAGCAGCTCTGTTCTCTGCTCTACAGTGATCTGATCTGTCCGCTCCAGCATTTTCACACCATGGGACCTTGCTTTTTCAACCCATTGCCCGGTGCCGTATTCCACCACATCCAGAACATGTTCCCGAACTTGTTCTGCATCAGGCAAAGCGTTGATGGCGACCAACACATCCTGCTTATCCTCCCGGTGAAAGAAATCCCGGCGCACCAGTTCCGGACGGGCATATAAGAATGCGAATCGGTGGGGAGGGACGATGTTATGCAGCCACCCAGGGTCAAAGCTGCCCTCAATAATCAACGGCCGGGTCCGGGAGCGGCAAATCGCATCGATGATAATCATGTCCAGCTCTTCCCGGAAACTGCTGTTGAGGCCCTGATGGTACTGCCCCAGGGGCTGGCTAAACCAACTCCTCAAATCGGGAAATCGGCGGCACATGGAGGGCTGGTACTCAGGGTCAGCCAGTCTCAGGTGCTGGTCATACATTTCATCAGCACTATAAAAACCCAGACCATGCCTGGTCGCCAGGGCAGACGCCACCGTGGTCTTGCCGGAGCAGGGCGTACCCGATATCCAGAAAACTCGCTGGAGATACACTGCCAGAACATTGTCAGCGATGTGCATCATAACACCTGCCATCCCTTTGGTCCCAGCTAATTATTGGACGCCTTAACAGGCAACTCCTTCCCTGGGGTGAATGGTCGCACGAGCAATGACCTTCTGGGCTTCTTTCCCTTTTTACCGTCCCGATTGTAACCGAAAGCATGCACCTTCTTCAGCTCCTCCATGCTAGCATGAGCTCCCGATGTCCCCTGGCCTGAGGTTTAGACAAGGCGCTAGCGAATATCTCGCAGTGGAAGGAACAGACCTAGAGTGCGACTGAGAGTCGGTGCCTGGCGTCATTGGACCGTTCGCTGGAAACGACAACGATGACACGTTGTTCTCACCCACTTGTTCCCTTCCTCGTCCCTCGTTGGGTTCCTCTTAGCGAGTTTCCTTCTAACATATGGGCTCAACCGAACGTCCCAGATCTGGCCCGTGCGGTCATCCGGGTTCGCTGTCGAACACCTCAGGGTGTTGAGGGTCTCCTGGCACAGGAGGATTCGCGATCATCGAAGATGTCTTCAATGCAGGTGTCAAAGAACCTGGCAATGCCCATGGCCAGCTGTAGCGATGGGTCGTACTTCCCCTTTTCGATCGCGATGATCGTTTGCCGCGAGACCCTGAGATGCACCGCCAGCTGCTGCTGAGTGAGATTGCATTTGAGTCGAAGCTCTTTCAACCGGTTGTCCATCATCCACCCAGCTTTCTGCTATAGTACAGCTGTGAGCCCCAGAATACGGTCTGGGAAGCTGCAAGGACGACAAATGCAATGGACAGGGTTCCCGTGCGTACCAGGTTATGCAGAGACCAGACCAGGAGCACGATCGCTGTGAACAACCAGGTGATTCGCCCGGAATACAGTGCGATCAATACACTCCGCTCGTCTCCTGTATCGAAACCAAGCCGCCTGAGCAGGGACATCAGGGGTGCACCTCCAATCCAAAGGGCGAGAGTTGACTCCAGCATAGCGCTTCGCCCCCACAATGTAAAGCTTACTTTACATTGTGGGGATTTGCAGACGTCGGGCAAATCTGGCGATAGTCGAAGACAAGAAGCTCGAGGCCACCCGCGGGTTGTCAATCTGAGTCGGCGTGGGGGCCCGGTCAGGCGAACTTCCGGCAGGGATGGTGTCGGCTGCATTTGAATGACAGGGGCGTGGTCAATAGGCCCATCTCGGAGTGACTGACGATCAGGTTTCAGTCGCTGATCTCGGGGCGCAGGCGGCAACGCGGCACTGGGCAGCGTGTCAGTGTCCGCTCGAACTTGTTGTTGCAATGACCCTCCAAATGGTACCATTATGTCATAACTGCACTGCTTCTCTTTCGAGACGCTATGCTGCGACGGTTGGGTAGATGTCGGCTGTCAACACGATTAGACAGGATTCGTTTCTGCGACAGATTCAGCACCATTCACCGAAGGATGTGAGAGTATGGAGGAGAAGCGTAAGATCGACGTGGAGGATCTTCTGAATGATCTTGCGGAGTACGTGAACCCGGGCAGGTCGCGGGTGTATCGCCTGATGGGTATGACCAACGTGGAGCACAGAGGCTCCGGTTCAACGGTGGTGGATATCGAGGGCAATGAATTCATCGATCTTTGTGCCGGCTATGCTGTCATCAATGCAGGGCACAGGCATCCACGGATCCTGGCAGCCGTCCAGGAGCAGTTGGGGCACATGGGACTGTCGACCAAGACCATGCTGTCCGCGGGCGAGGTGGACCTGGCCAAGGCCCTGGCGGAGATCACTCCCGGGGATCTGAAGCGCTCCTTTTTCTGTGCCACCGGGGCGGAAGCCGTGGAGGTGGCCCTGAAAGTCGCCCGCATGTACACGGGGCGGACAAACTTCGTGGCCGCCGAAAATGGCTTTCATGGCAAGACCCTGGGCGCCCTCTCTGCCACGGGTGGGGGGAGCTATCGAGACCCTTTCCAACCCCTGATCCCGGGCTTCACCCACGTGCCCTTTGACGACATCGAGGCCATGGAGAAAGCGGTGGATGAGCAGACGGCCGCGGTGATCCTGGAGCCCATCCAGGGAGAAGCCGGTGTGGTCATTCCCCATCCGGACTACCTGCCCCGGGTGCGCGAGATCTGTGATCGGGCGGGGGCCC
>SKXF01000373.1 GCA_007128555.1 Clostridia bacterium
GGGCGATCCCCATCTCGACCTGGAGGTCATTCATGTAGCTGGCACCAATGGCAAGGGTTCAACCTGCTGCTACATCGGCGAGGTCCTGCAGGGGGCCGGGTACCGGGTCGGCCTGTATTCGTCGCCTCACCTCCAGAGCATCCGTGAACGAATCAGCATAAACGGGGACCTGATCGGCAGGGCGTCCTTCGCCGAGATCGTCTCGGACGTGAAGGACATCGTTGATCGGCAGGTTCAATCTGGCGAAGAACATGCCACCTATTTCGAGATCCTCACTGCGGCCATGTACCGGTATTTTGCCAGGGCCGGGGTTGATTTTGTGGTCCAGGAGACGGGGCTGGGGGGGCGATTCGATGCCACGAACGTGGTACCCCCGCCCGTTGTGACCGTCATAAGCAACATTGATCTGGATCACACCGAGGTCCTGGGGGAGACGGTCGCCGAGATTGCCCGGGAGAAGGCGGGGATCATAAAGGAAGGGAGCCGGGTTGTGGCCTCGGTGAGCTGTCCAGAGTCCCTCGAGGTCCTGGTCGAAGTCAGCCAGGCCAGGGGCGTCGCCCTGTCCGTGGTGCGCGAGGAGCCGGCGGGGGACCACAAGCCTCGCTACCGGGTATGTGATCTTCACCAAGACGGTGCCACCTTTTCCTACCTTGGGGCATCGTGGAACCTGAACGGTCTGCATGTTTCGATGGAGGGACGGCACCAGGTGGAAAACGCCTCGCTGGCGGTGGCAGCGCTGGAGCAGCTCTGCCTCAACCTGGGTGCCGAAATTTCACCCGAGAACGTTCGGGTTGGGCTGAAGCGAGCGAGGTGGCCGGGCCGGCTGGAGAAGATGATGGACGCCCCCCGGGTCTTGATGGACGGTGCCCACAACCCGAACGGGGCGCGGGTGCTGGCTGAAGCGCTCCGTCAGCTGTATAGGGGGCGCAGGATCCACGCGGTCATCGGTTTCTTGTCTGACCGGGATCCCGATGCGATGCTGCAGGGAATGAGGCCGGTGCTGAACGGGACCGTGGTTGCCACCCGCACCCCCGTGCTCCGGGGCCTGGAGGTCGACGCTCTGGTGGCCGCAGCGGAGCGAAACCTATCTTCTCAATGCGAGATCATGGGCCGGGAGGACGTCAGTGAGGCGGTGCAGCTTTGCCTGGACCGGGCCGATCCCGACGATGTCGTTGTGATATGGGGGAGCCTGTACCTGGTGGGAGCGGCCAGGGAGAGATGGCATCGGCTGGCGTAAGTTTGATCGTTCACAGGGTGAATGAAATGGGGAGTCAGACATGAGGGCATGGATGTTGCATGAACCGGGGGTGATGGAATCGAGTCCCCTGGTGCTGGAGGAGGTCCCTGAGCCTGAACCCGGGCAGGGAGAGATCCGGATGCAGGTCCGGTGCTGTGGCCTGTGTCGGACCGACCTTCACATTGTCGAGGGAGAACTGGTTCCCCGGGAGTACCCCGTGATCCCCGGCCATCAAATCGTGGGGACGGTCGATGCGGTCGGGCCCGACGTGGACGAAGAACTCATCGGCACCCGGAGGGGGGGGTACTGGCTTCATCGCGCCTGTGGGCAGTGCACGTGGTGCGATCGCGATCTTGAGAACCTGTGCGAGGAATCGGTATTCACCGGCCTCGATGTTCCCGGGGGCTTTGCCGAGAAGGTGATCGTCCGCGTCGACTACTCGGTACCCATTCCACTGGGGCTTGAATCCCTCGCTGCGGCCCCGCTGTTGTGTGCGGGCATCATTGGGTATCGATCCCTGCGCCTGAGTGAGCTGGGCCAGGGAGAGTGCCTGGCCCTCTTCGGTTTCGGGGCCTCGGCCCACATCGTGATCCAGGTTGCCCAGTACTGGGGTTGTGAGGTGGTCGTCTACACCCGGAGCCCCGACCACCAACGAATGGCAGAGGACATGGGGGCGATATGGGTGGGCGAGGCAGGGAAGGAATCGGGCCCTCCGTGCGACCGGGCGATCACCTTCGCCCCGGTGGGGAGCATCGCGATCGAGGCCCTGAGGGCTGTTCGACCGGGGGGCACCGTGGCATTGAACGCGGTGACCATGAGTGACATTCCCTCCTTTCCCTACGACCTCATCTACGGCGAACGAACGCTTCGAAGCGTGGCCAACGTGACCAGGCAGGATGCGGAGGCCTTCATGAAGCTGGCGGGAGAGATTCCCGTTCGAACCTCGGTTCAGCCCTTTGCATTTTCGCGGCTGAATGAGGCACTGGCTGCCCTGAAGCACTCGGAGATCGATGGGGCTGCTGTGTTGGACATGGGAGATCATCAATAGATGGCAAGGCAGCGCAGGCAGGCTGCGCTCTTTGATTTTTGATGTCATTTTTCCGGTGATGGCCGGCACCACGGAGGAGACGCTGTTCCTTTCCCGGTGGCTGAGAGCCATTTATTGTTGGGATGATGGGTGATGGGATGTCGGGATCGGGTGACATCCTAGTGAAATGGGGGGCACATGATTGGCTTAAAGGATCTCCAGTTTGAGAACATGAAAGGCCTGGTGCAAAGAGCCGCTTCGGCCCCACCGGTCACCGTTGCGGTGGCCGGTGCAGGTGATCGTCTGGTCCTCGAGAGCGTTGCGACCGTGGCGCGGGAAGGCCTACTGAAGGCACTGTTGTTCGGAAATCGGGCCGAGATCAACCCACTGCTCGACAAGGTCGGGATGCCCCCGGCCTGCTGCGAGGTCAGGCACCAACCGGATGTCTCGGGTGCCGCCCTGGCTGCGGCGGTCGCGGCGGGAGCAGGAGAGGCTCAATTGCTGATGAAAGGATTCGTTCCCACCCGGATTTTCTTACGGGCCGTCCTGGTTGACACCGCCGGACTTCTGACCGGTAGGCTCCTGAGTCACCTGGCCCTGTATGATGTCCCCGGTTATGATCGCCTCCTGGGAATGACGGATGGGGGGATCAATATTGATCCAGATTTTACCGATCGGGTTGAGATTGTGCGCAATGCCTGCGAGGCCGGAGAGAGGATCTGGCCTGGGTCGCCGCGGGTTGCCCTGGTCGCGGCCGTCGAGAAGGTGCAGTCCAACATGCCCGTCACCATGGAATGGGCTGCGATTTCCCAGATGGCGCGTCGGGGCGAATTCGGCGAGATGGTCGTGGACGGGCCCCTCGGGCTGGACAATGCCCTGAGTCCCGAGGCCATGCGTTTCAAGGGCATACGGAGCCCGGTGGGCGGGCGGGCAGATATCCTTGTTGTTCCGGACCTGCAAGCTGGGAACCTGGTGGGCAAGGCCATCACTTACCTGGCAGGAGCTCCCATGGCGGGACTGGTGCTCGGGGCAAGGGTCCCGGTGATCCTGAACTCTCGGGCGGACCAGGTGAAGGCCCGGGTGGCTTCCCTGCTCGCAGCCCGGTTGATGTTGGATTTTCGCGGATAGAGGTGCTCAGATGGATGCATGTGTGTCCGATGTGATCCGGATGGTCAATGATGTGGCTCCAGAGGATTACGCGGAGGAGTGGGACAACGTCGGGCTGCAGGTTGGAGATCCCGGGGCGACCGTCCGTCACCTGGCTGTTGCGCTGGGGATCACATCAGCCGTTATGGAGCAAGCGATGACGGCGGGAGTGGACATGCTCTTGACCCACCACCCCCTGATTTTCCAGCCCCTGGGCAGCGTCCGCTCCGATGACGCCACGGGCCGACGGTTGATGGACCTGGTGAAGGCGAACATGGTCCTGTATTGTGCTCACACCAATCTGGACGCCGTCAATATGGGTCCCAGTGGGGTCCTGGCACAGGAGTTGGACCTGCAGGATTCGGTTCCCCTTGTGCCCAGGCAGGACCTGTTGAAGATCGCCGTGTTCGTTCCGCGCAGTGAGCTGCAGGATGTGCGGTTGAGCCTGGGGCGGGCTGGAGCGGGACAGATTGGCAACTACAGCCACTGCAGCTTTGTGACGGAGGGCGAGGGGACGTTCACTCCGGGTCCGGGAAGCGATCCTTTCATCGGAGTACCTGGTCAATGGACACGGGTCGAGGAGGCCCGGGTGGAGGCCATTCTTCCCCGCCACCTGTTGAGTCGGGTCCTGGCTGCAGTGCGTGCGAGCCACCCCTACGAGGAACCCACCATCGATGTGTGGCCCCTGCTGCTTGATCGTCGGTCCGTCGGCATGGGTCGGATCGGTGACTTGAGTCGACCCAGGACCTACGAGGAGGTTCTTGAAAGGGTCTCTGACCTCTGCGGATCCCGTTCCCTGCGGGTCGCAGGTCGGCTGGATGAAATTTCGCGGGTCGCCGTCTGCGGAGGTTCTGGGGCGGATCTGTGGAAGCGGGCCCTTCACCTTGGAGCGGATCTCTACCTGACGGGCGACGTTTCCTACCATGTTGCAGAGGATGCCGTGGCGTCGGGCCTGGTGATGGTCGACCCTGGCCATGCTGCCACCGAGGAGGGCTGCATTCCAGTTGTCGCAGATTACCTGAGGGAGCGCATGGACCGGGAGTCCCTGGACTGCGAGGTGACGGTCCTGGGGCCGGTACAGGATCCGTGGGGCGGGTCCTTTAGACATCCGGGAGATCCTTTGCTATAATGTCTGAGGTGAGTGAACTGGACAGCTGCGCACAGAGCAGACCGACGCCTCAATGACGTTGGACAGGATCGCAGGTTGAAATGGATGAAAAAATCTGGCGATCGGTTGATCTGTGTGAGGAAAGTCCGAACTCCAAAGGGCAGGGTGCCGGATAAC
>SKXF01000057.1 GCA_007128555.1 Clostridia bacterium
AACGGAGGTGTATTTCATGGAAGAACGTTTCGACTGGTTTAAGACCCTGAAGATCGTGGCCCTTTTCCTGGTGGGCCTGTTCTTAATCGGCTTTCTCTATCGAGTCCGTGCTGCGGTCACCCCCTTTGTAATCGCGATTACCATTGCCTACGTTCTGAACCCGGTCGTTGACTTCGGTGAGAGGCGGATGTCTCGCATCCAGGCGATTGCTGTGACCTACGTCGTTCTACTCATTATCGTCAGTATCATCTCCCTGTTCATCGTTCCTCGCATCGTGGCCGAGATCAATCGCCTCGTGGAGAACGTTCCCCAGTACGTGGAACATACCCAGGAGACCATAGCGCAGCTGGAACGCTTCTATGAGGCTACGGCCATGCCCACCATGGTCCGGGATGCCATCAACCAGGCTCTGGACAAATACCTGGAGAACCTGGAGGAACGGCTGGACATTGATGCGTCTCTGACAGCCCTGATGGCGGGCCTGGGAGGCTTTTTCGGAGGCGTGTTTAACCTCGTGCTCGGTTCGGTCCTGGCGGTGTACCTGTTGAAAGACTCGCATTATTTCTATGATCAGTTCAGAAACTCGCTCCCCGTGGCATACCGGCGATCCGTCATGGAGTTCCTGGCCGATGTGAACCGAGTCCTTTCGGGTTTCATCCATGGACGGCTGATTGTCTCTTTAGTTGTGGGCGTGGTGGCTACTGTTGTCCTTGCCCTTCTGGGCGTGCGATTCTACCTGGTCCTGGGACTCGTTGCGGGTCTTACGAACCTCATACCCTACTTCGGCCCCTTCATCGGGAGCATTCCTGCTATCATCCTGGCAGCCATGGAGTCCTGGGGACTCACCCTGCGCGTGATGATAACATATCTGCTTATTCAGCAGATGGACGGGTTTGTCCTGACGCCGCGGATCCTCTCCAATCGTACGGGCCTGCACCCGCTCGGAGTGGTGTTTGCGATTCTCGCCGGCGCAGCCCTGTTTGGTTTCTGGGGCCTTTTCCTCGGTGTGCCGGTGGCGGCGATTATGAAAGTGTGCCTCGATCATCTGTTCCGGTGGATTTCGGCCGCAGATTCAACCTGAGCTCCTCTTGGGATCAGCGTGCGACCTGTTCACCCCGACAGCCAGTTGCCAGTGCGAGCAAGGGTTGCCAGAGAGTCGGGGTGGTAGGGCGCTTCGTGTTTGTGCACCGGCGCGCTGATTTGCCCTGTGGCAGGGGTTTACTGTGGCAGCCGCACCAGGCCTGCGGCTACACCAGGCCGGGAAGCAGCCAGATCAGCAGAAAGGATGTCAGGTTGAACCCCACATGCGCGGCAATCGGGGGCCAGATGCTCTCGGTGGCCTCATACAGCAGCACAAGCAGTATGCCCAGGGCGAAGATCGCGGGGAACAGCATCGCTGAACCGTGCAGCAGTGTCCACAGGGCGGTGCTGATCACAGCTGCTCCCGCCAGTCCGAAGTGCCGGCCCAGGGCGCGGTACAGGATGCCCCGGTAAAAGAGCTCTTCGGCAACGGGTACAAGGAACACGGCGGACAATACGATGATGCCTTGCTGGATGGTGGACAGGGGGCTGTCGGCCAGCAAGAGGGGATTGTTCGTCACCTCGCTCCACGCGCCCACGAGTGCCTGGACCATCACCACCGCCACGGAGACAATGCGCAGGAAAATGCCCCAGATAATGGCGTACTCCAGCAGCCCTCTACCGCTGATGTTCACCGGGAGGATGCCAGCGGGGGATCTTTCGCGGAAGGGATTGACCAGCCAGATGACGGCCAACACTGCGGCCGGCTGCAGCAGGATGAATGCTGCAAGGGGTATGTCGACCGGGGTGGAGGTATGAATCCATGCTAGAACCAGGGACGGCAGGAGTTCACCCGCCAGAAGTACCAGGACCACGGAGCCGAGGGGCCAGGCGTCCTGTGAGTACAGCACACGTCCTGACAGGTCAACCCCCTCAGGTCCGAAGAGGGTTCGCTGCAGGCTGTGAAAGAGTCGTCTGCCGAGTCTCAAAATAGCACCTCCCCCTGAAGATGCATGGGCACCCTGCTGCTGAGGCATCTGTTGTGGACCGCATTGCAATCGTCATGATACAGGTTAGGCAGGACGGGAGGCAATGCCGGTGACTCAGAAGATCAGAAGTCAGGTCCCCCTGGGTTTGCCGGATACCGATGTTCGTGGTGTTCGCATGATGGCTTCAACCCAGGCTGATCTAAGTGGGCTGAGATGTTGCGTGGGTCCCGATCGTGTGTTGCAGGGGAGCCCTCGTTGGTCGACGATTTCGCCCTGCTGTAATGACCCTACCCGTTCTGTTGCCCTGTCCTTCACCCACGATGTGTTGACAGGGCGATTTTCACCTCCTTTTGCTCACAATGTGTTCCAGATCCGCCAGTCCTAGGTAACGGTCCTTTGAGGGGGAAGTCGTCGATTGCGGCGTAGCTCGGTGGCGTCAAAGCGCCAGGGGCTGCTGGCCTTTCGTGCCTCCATGGCCTGGAGTCTCTCAACGACATCTTGGAGGCGGAGATCCGGCCCCTGGTGGGATTGGAGAGGAACCATAATCGGAGATTAAAGCGGCTGAAGGCATACATGTAGCAGGAGGCAGGTCGGTGAATGGTAGCTCCTTAGGACGCTGCCAGCAAACAATGCAATGGTTACCCACACAAACTCTGAGATCAAATCCCCCATGGACTCCATACCAATGCCAGATACCATAGTTAGTGGTTTTCAACCAACAGAAACCAGAGCTTGCCAGCATCGTAAGTCTTTTGTAAAGTTAGGATGATTAAGTATATATTGGTTAAAGACGAACGGAAAGTCGAGGTGGTCTGGTGGTGAATCAGATAGATTACCGAATACTGGGGTCTGTTATGCCAATGTTGGAGATTAGCCTTCAAACCGGACAGAAACTGTTCGCGCAGACAGGTGCTATGCAGTGGATGGACGCCGGGATCAAGATGGACACTGCGATGAGGGGCGGTCTGATGGGCGCCCTGAAGAGAAAGGTATCCGGCGAGGAACTGTTCGTCGTCTATTTCTCCGCCGAGTACGACGGGGCAACCATCGCCTTTGGACACACATATCCGGGGCACATGATTCCCGTGGACCTCTCTGAAGGGCCTATCATCTGTCAGCGTCGCGCCTTTTTGTGTGCGACCGATGATGTTGAATACTCTGTTGCCTTTCAGAGGAATCTTGGCGCCGGCTTTTTCGGCGGCGAGGGATTCATCATGCAGAGGCTATCCGGGCCGGGCATGGCCTTCATCGAAATCGATGGGGAGTGCGTGACCAGGGAACTGGCCGCAGGAGAGACGATTCGAGTAGAAACCGGGTCGGTTGGAGCGTACGAAGAGACCGTCAAGATGGACATTCAGAGGGTCAAGGGGCTCGTCAACATGTTCGCGGGCGGTGAGGGGTTTTTCCTGACTACGCTCACGGGTCCGGGAAAAATCTGGCTCCAAACCATGCCCATCCAGAGCATGAGCGGTGAGCTGGCCAGCTACCTGGGCGGAGGCAAAAAGTAGACCTTGGTATGCACTCGGGCATCATACCTTCTTACCGAGAGTTGAGAAGTCATAATGCTACACAGCCACATCCGATTGGTTCTATGGTAACGCCACCAACGGTGCGTGGTGTTGCAACCGCCTCGTCCAACGAGTGGACAGGGCAAGAGAGCGTTGGGTCCTCGTAGCAGGTGATGATCGGGGGCACCATCGGTAGAGGCTTGTAGCCCTGTGGGGGCCACCCGCTACGGGTGATTTCCGCGGGGCTTCAGGCGTTTTCTGATCTTAGCATAATCGTACCCGAGGGGAGCCGGGCCCGTGGGCCACTTCCCCTTCTTTGCCGCTGTTCCAGTTCATCTGTGACGTTCTCATCTATGGTCTCAAACGGGTGAGCTGGGCAATAACCGCCATGACGAAGCCAACGAAAAGCGCTAATTAACTCTGGGCCATAGGGTGTTTCGTTGAATGGGTTGTGTGATACGATGGGTTTGCACGAAGGGTCTGGCAGGAAGGGATTCTTGGTCCAAAGGGTGAAACAGTGACGCAGGGGCCAAGGGTTTGCTCCGTGCGGGGTTAGGAAGAGATGGGGATGCCCCGACATGGTATCACCGAATCCCGGGACGCGATCGTCGTTTCAACCCACGGGCTGGGGTTTCCAGTTTCCCGGTTGGCGGAACGTCGGTCTCGATCAACGATTCCGCTGGGGTGGTCGGCAAGTTCATGCAAGGTCATCTGCCATTGGCCAGTCCCTGGATGGGGGTTTCCCGCCAGGTCACGGTGCGGCGATTCTCGTCGAAGTCGATAGGATTCGTTGTTCGTGGTCTGGTTTCAACTTCTCCGTATGCAATATCTCTACCGGACGAACCGCCGAGGCGCAAGCACCTTCAAGGCACACACGCGAACCGAAGATGTGGGGGGAGCTCGATGAAAACACGCCTCTGGATAGTAACAGCGGTGGTGATTCTCACGGCCCTGATGGTCGGTTGCAGTTTCTTGGCGACAGCAGATCGAAGCCCGGGGGACGGCGTCCAATACAGTGCAGCGGGTGTGCAGTTCACCGTGCGTTCTGTTCCGGGTGCCACCTTTCCGACAGGCCCAGACGACCGCGGCGAAGCCACGGTGCAGCACGATTTCTGGATTGGTGAGACTGAGGTGACTTATGAGCTCTGGTATGCCGTTCGCGCCTGGGCC
>SKXF01000431.1 GCA_007128555.1 Clostridia bacterium
CATAATAGGTGCCCCCAGCCAGGTCAGAATGCTCGCGCCTCCCCGACCTGAAGACAGAATCTCGTTGCCGAGGGGCCCCAGGAGGCGCTGCATCACCCGGTCGACGATTGCATCCCGAAGGGCGCAGTAAAGGGTGGGTTCCACCCGATCCCTGTGCATGCTGCCATCCCATTCCAGGAGCAACTCCCGGGCTTTTTCGTCCTCTGGACTCCGCACCGGAACGGACTCCAGCATCGAGACCAGCTCCCGGGCAGGCAGGGATACAATGTCCCCGTGGACATCCTCCATATCCTTCACGGTGAGCCCCTCTCCCGATGTGATGCGGTCCATGATGCGCTGGGCCCTGTACCCGGGCGCAAACTCCAGGGCGATGAGGTAGGGATAGGCATCATCGACCACCCGGTTGTTTGCGGTTACAATGTAGTCAGACTCGGGGTTCTCGGCCGACGGCATCTCCTCGAAGGGAATGGCGCCCCGCCACTCGTGCTCCCCCGTCCATCCGGGCACGGGGAGCCACGCGTTGTCGTCGGAACGAAGGGGGATCTTCCCCCTGGTACGATACGCAAACTGCCCATCCACGTCGGCCACGAGCATGTTGTTGCACGGGACAACCCACCCTCGTACGGCCTCCTGGATCTCGCCTACGTTCCCAGATCTCATCATCGGCAGCAGGCACTCGAAGGTCGTGTCGACGTCGGCGGTGGCCGTGTACTTGAAGGCCAGCCCATACCCGGCATCCGGACCACCGATGAGAACCGGGCCATGATGCGTCCGAACGATCCGTATCGGAATCGACTCCGAATCCCGTACCCGAAGGGTTTCCCACTTGGTTTCTGCCGGGACCCATGTCCCGTCGTACAGATACCGTTGGGGTTCATCAGCAGAAAACTTCTCCACGTAAAGATCCTGTGTATCTGCCCCGGTATGGGTGATGCACCACGCCACGTTCTCATTGTGACCAAAGTGGGGAAAGCCCGGAACGCCCGCGAAGGAAAGACCCACCACGTCAAATCCCGGACCGGCGAGGTGGTTCTGGTAGTAGGCGTTCGGAACGTCCAGGGACCGATGGGGGTCTCCAGCCAACAGAGGCTTCCCCGAATCGGTGCGAGAACCTCCCACCACCCAGCTGTTGCTGCCGTCCTGGTCCGTCCTGAGCCACCGGACGGCCTCCCGGCCCTCCTGGAACTTCCTCACCGCATCCGCCAGGGCGTCGTGGGGCCATGTAGCACCTGGCGGGAGAATCAAGGGGTGACCCCGGACGTAACCGCGGAACAGCAGGGCGGCCTTTTCGGCTCCAATTTCGTTCACCAGTCTCGCACGCAAGAGCTTATGCTCCCACGGACCCATCATCACATGCCGAACCTTGTAAACGGCCATGCAGTCCCAGGGGGCCCAGGGTTCGGGCTCAGCCGACACGACCTGGTATTCAATCGGTAGCGCATCCGCCGCCTGGACGAACGCGTTTACCCCTCGGGAGTACGCATCCACCATGCGCCGAGTCTCTTCATTGATCGATGCGTAGTCCCGGCGCGCACTGTCCATAAGGCCCATCGGCCGGGTCAGCTGGTCAGAGGCAACCCCCTCCCTGCCAGCCAACTCCGCCCAGCGACCCGCCGCGCGCTTCCGGTCATACTCCATCTGCCACAGGCGATCCTGTGCGTGGGCAAACCCCTGGCCAAAGAACGCATCCTCCACAGTTTGAGCCCGGATGTGCGGAATTCCCCATGTATCTCGGTAAATGCAAATCCGGTTCCTGATTCCGTCAACGACCACCTCACCCCGGGTGTCGGGTACGGCAGATCGAAGGTCCTCGGCGCAGAAGCTCCCAGACAATGGTCTCACTCCTTCGAAGGTTGTTCTGTACCGCGGTCATCGGTCGTCTCGTCGTCACTCCACCAGGTGAAAACGGGTCCGCCTGGGCGCCAGGAACGGGGCCCTGCCGTCCCGGAACACGATATTTTGCTCCAGGCCGACCCACCTGGCCGCCCCACTCGGGGATGGCCTTTCGGATGTTGAACTCCAGGGAGTAGCAGGTATCGGGGCGCAGTTCGTACTCGCCCCAGTCTGGCACGTACTCCTGTTGATCGAAAAGGCATGTTGCCGTCGGCCAGGGGCCGCCGCTCCCGGCGCACCCAGCCGGTCACCTGGGGGACGGGCATCGGGTTAGCTCCCATCGCTCGGCTTTTCCCCTGCCTGCCGGATTCGCTGGACGATCATCACCAGGGCCGCAGCCAGGAGGCCTCCCCCGATGATGTAGACCGAGCCCATGAACCCTTCCATCAGGACCGGATCTGCGATCAGGGCCACCGCAATGGCGGCCATGACCGTACCTCCGACCAGTTTCAACGTTCGTCCGTGGACCTCCTGGAAGCGGCTGATCCGCAAGGTGACAAGGGCGGCGATGACAATAGCCACCTCGATCATAAGGTAGACGGCAAGATAGACCGCAAGGAGGGTGAGAAACCCGGGGAAAGCGACCCCGGCCTCGTTGACCAGGCCGCTCCAGATGGCCGGGAATCCGGCGGTGCACGGAAGCTCGATCAGGGCGACGCCCGCGGCAAAGGCGACGGTGATGGCCAGCGTCATGGGCAGGGTTCGTTCCTTGCGCACCTCGCGCCCCCCACGAAAGATGGCCGGCTTCAGGCGGTCGGGGATCGTCAGGGAGAACCCCTTCCCGAAGGCGAAGTAGTCCTTGATGTTCACCGCGGCAACGACGAGGGCAAGCGTGGCCACGAAGAACCGGATCCATGCCAGGTGCCTGGCCGCCGCCAGGGCGCTGAAGAGCCCGGCGATGAACAGGCCGTAGATGGCGGCGGTGGTCAGCAGGAAGATCCCGCCCACGGCGGCAATTCGTGCCCGGGATGGCGTGTTGAGGATCATGGCCAGCAGGATGGTGAGCACCCACAGCGAGCACGGATTGAAGCCGTCCACCAGGGCGATGAGCAGGGTCGCCCCCAGGAGAGACTGTCCCTCGACCTGCACCGCCCCCAGGGGTCCCACCTGGAGCGTGGTTCCCGGGGGCTCCTCCTGGACAGGCGTCGACGGGGCAGGTGGGTCGTCCCCGGTACGCCCCCCGTAAATCAGCCCTCCCAATCGACGTTCCACCTCCGACTCGATCTCGGCGGCAAGGACGTCGTTAAACCCCTCCCACGTTTCATCGCCCAGGATGAAGCCGGGCACCCAGGAGGCCCTCAGTCCGCGCTCGGCCATCATGTCCCTGTAAAGCTGTTCGCCCTCACCATCGTGCCAGACCTCGACAGAATGAAGGGTCATCTCGGGGTATGCGCCAGTGAGCTCATCGAGCCAGTCCATGGCCGCGTCGCAGAGGTCGCAACCGTCTCCCCAGAAGAACCACAGTTCCACCTCGCCCCCGGAGTCCAGGCCGTGAACGGCCGGTCCCAGGACGATGAAGATGATCAGCACCTGCACAACGAGACAGAGATACCGGCGGGCAACTCGCATGGATGCTTCCCTTCCCAGGTTCCGTCGGCCTGTGGCCAGCTTCACGAAAACTTCATCGGATGCAATGCCGGTGAGACGTCCGGGCCACGCACATATATGTTCCCTCAATCCATTCGCCAGGAGGGCCCCGAACCCTCCCCGCTGCCCGATCCTCGCGTCCCAGCCAGGGCACATTCTGCGGGACCCGGTCACCATCGGAGCGCGGACCTGTCTTCACCTACCTCTACCCCTATACCCCACCTCTAACCCTGCACTGGGCTGTCCAACCCCCATTACAGGCCACCCGGGATGGGCTCCCACGGTATCTATGGACAAGTTATCTCCGAGAGCCATTTACTTATCCCAACTAATGCGGTACAATACTATCGTGCTGTATCAGGATGAGGCAAAAAGATGCGCACTGTCGATCCTTTGGACGACAAAGAAATCTCGCGGGTGGAACTGCCGTGCTTCATCCTTCCCAACAGCTGATGACCCGGGAAGGCAGTGACTCGACCCTTTGGAGGTATTATTTCAGTGGCTGAAGGAACAGTAAAGTGGTTTGACGGCAGCAAGGGTTTTGGATTCATCGAGCGCGAAGACGGAGACGATGTATTTGTTCATTATTCGGAGATCGAGGGCGACGGCTTTAAGACCCTCGAAGAGAACGAGCGGGTGTCTTTTGAAGTAGTCGAGACCCCCAAAGGTCTACAGGCAGTCAACGTGAAGAAGCTGGGACCAGGCTCCCCGCTCTTTTAATCCAGTCACTTAAGGAAAACGACATAGCTGACAACAAAGCCGGTTGCGTTCCGACGCAACCGGCTTCGTCTATGTAAGCTGTGGCGTCCGGGAACACGGTTCCCGGGCACGCATCTAGGACGTCCCGTCTCCCGACAGCCAGAACCCATCCAGGGGATCCCCCAGGAGATGATGGCAGAACCACGCGTAGTTCTGCTGCATGATGGCCCGGTGCACGCCCGGCTTGTCCGCCCCATGCCCCATACCCCGGTAGACCACGAGCTCCACGTCGACCCCCATGTCCCTGAGGCCGCGGTGCAGCTCCCGGGCATTGGCGAAGGGAACCCGGGCGTCCTTTTCCCCGTGTTGGATCAGGGTCGGCGTACAGGCCCCCTCGATGTAGTGGATCGGAGAGGTCCGGTCGTAGATATCCGGATCCTTCCACGGCGTATCACCCAGGTAGTGACGGGTAAACAGGGGTATGTCGGTGTTGTTGTAGTAG
>SKXF01000108.1 GCA_007128555.1 Clostridia bacterium
AAGGACGAGGTTTTCGCGGAGATTACACAGCAGGTACCCGCGGGACTGGGAGCAACGCCGGTCCTGGCGATGGTGGACTACGAGAATTTTGCCTTCATGGGATGGAGCGATGGGACAGGCAGCGAGCTCCGCCAGGACGGTGCGATCACCGAGGATGTAACCCTCACTCCTCTCTTCGATCCCCTGTACAGCCTGGCGGTGGACGCAGGAGAGGGAGGCCAGGTCGTCGGCGGAGAGCGCTACTACTATCCCCGCCTCAACGGAGAGTATGCAGCCAGGCCCATCCGGGGTGCTGCCCGCCACGTCGAGGGAGAAAGGGTCCTTCTGCAGGCCACGGCCGATCCCGGGTTCGTTTTCGACGGCTGGATGCTCGGCGGGGACGTGCTCAGCGACGAGACCGATTACGAGTACGACATGCCCGGTGAAGACATCACCCTGTTCGCCACGTTCAGCGAGGCACCCTTCGAATTGAACTTCACCGTTGACCCCGATACGCCTCACGGGACCATCGAGGGGCCGACACACCAGGAGGTCCAGTACGGTGAGGATGCTGTCCAGGTCCGGGCCGTGCCCGATGCCAACTACCTGTTCGACGGGTGGAGCGACGGCCGCCGACACAACCCCCGGCAGGAACTCCATGTTACCCGCAACTTCAACGCGCAGGCCCGGTTCGTACCGGTTCCCACGATCCAGCTCGCCCCGCCGGACCTGTCTCCTGCCTCCGTGGGCAATTATGCCGGCAGCGACATCGGCATCACCCCCATAAACCAGGTCGGCCTGAATTCCTGGTTGAGCCAGGTCGACGAGGTTAGGGTGAATGAGGTCCCACTGGGGCCGGATCAGTACACGATCGAGTGGGATCTTTTCGCGCCCATTCGAATCCTCCTGCACACCGCGGACATCGAATCGATGCACACTCCCGGCGACTACCAGGTCGCGGTCCTGGCCACCGGCTACGCGCCGGCGACCGTTGCCCAATCCGTCACGGCGGGCGAGGCAGCGGAGCTGTCGGTCGCCGTTCAACCCGGTGGACCCCCTAACAATGGCGAACGCCTAAGTCCGCAGCCCGTGGTGCACGTCCTCGATGCCTACGGCAACCTTTGCGAGACCGGACCGGGAGCGGAAACCCCGGTATCCGTCTCCAAGGACGAGATCGGGGTCGGGGACTGGACCCTGGAGGGAACCGTGGACCTGCGTGCGCAGGCCGGGGTCGTCGCCTTCGAGGATCTCAGGACCACCAACAACGATACAGGGTTGATCCATGCAGAGCTGGTGTTCACCGCGGAGGGCCTGGAGGACGTGCGGAGCGATGACTTCACGCTGCCCTTCGGGGATTTTGACTCTGCGTGGCTGAGGTCCGACCTGGAGGACAACTATGCCGGGGCCACCCTGACGCTTCCGTATGCTGCCAACCTCGGTAATTTCGTCAATTGGGTCACGGTGAACGACGGAGACCCGCTCGTTTGGGCGGACCAGGTTGCGTATAATCCCGCCAATCACCAGGGCAACCTGACTCTTTTTACCCGCGAAATTCCAGCCCTTCAAACCCGGGGCAACCACATCATCACCCTGAAATTTAACACGGGCATCATTGCCACGGCGGTGCAGCCCATCACTGCGGGCCCAGCGGACTCGATGGAGGTCCTCGTGCAGCCCGTTGGACCCGCCTCCGATCCCTCTGTGGATCCAGCCCACTGGCGGCGACTGACGCGTGATCCCGTGGTGGGCCTGTTCGATGCATACGGCAATCCCTGTTACGATGGCCCTTCCAGTGGAGAGATGTTGACCGTGGAGGCGGCGGCCGGCGGTGACGACGCCAACTGGGCGCTGGACGGCGCGACCGGGCACTTCTCAGGGGGAACGGCGACGCTCTGGCTGTACACGATGAACGAGATCGCCCACGATGTGCCGAATGCCAAGGTCACCTTCGAATGCGCTGGGATTGCGAATCCCCTGGCCGTCAGTGAACCCTTCACCGTGCCGCGGGGACTCCATGCGCCGCCGGAGCTGCGCATTTTCGATCCCGAGCTCCTGGCCGGACAGCCCATCATGGTCTCGGTCCTGGGGCCGGCGGGGGACTGGCGGGACAGCATCACCTCCATCATGATCAACGGCGAGGAAGTCCCCGGGGCTGCCGTAGAGTACTTCCCCGAATTCGCCAAATACTACATCACCCCGGAGGATGTCCCCGGGTTGACCGAGCGGGGAAGCTATACCCTCGCCATCGAATCGGACTACTACGACACGGCAACCGTTGACTTCGACGTGCTGGCGGGCCATGCCCACGAGATCCAGCTGGTCCAGGAGATCGTTGCTCCCTTCCTCTGGGGGGCTCCACTGCGACAGCAGCCCATCGTCCATGTGGTCGACCAATATGGGAACCTCTGTGCCGATGGTCCCTCATCATCGGGCGTTACGGTATCGGCGCACGCCATCGTTGAACACTGTGGCCTCCACGAACTCGCCGGATGGCTATGGTCGAACAGTTGGCAATGGACCATCGGGGACAATGTCACGACGCACATCGAGGCAACAGGGGGCGTGGCAGAATTTACGGACCTGGCGCCGCGCCAGACGAACAGTACAGCTCACCAGAGGAGCCATGGTGCGTATATGGAGTTCCGTGCCACGGGGCTGGAAACTATAACGACCTACGTCCTGCTAAACAGGCTGACCACCGGGGTCAGCGTGGACAATCCAGGGGAGCCTCTTTTTCACAACCCCGTTCAACTCCGGGGCCCGGACGAGGTCAACAACATCGTCGGCGAGGAGATCCGGATTGAAATCGCCCGCAGGTACGATCCATGGGACGAGCAGTTCAAGTATCCCTCGGTCAACGGGGTGATCCTGGACGATATTCGCAACAACTACGAGCTGCACACCCCCGACTGGTACGAAGGTATGCCGTCTGTCAGTTTCTACACCGATGAAATTGGCGAACGTCACCCGGGGGCCCGATTTACTACCGCCGGGGTGCATGAGATCATCCTGTACTCCTACGATGCAGGAACGTATCTAGATCAGCGGAATGTCTCGCACTACCTGTGGAGACCGCGGGTGATCCAGCAGACGATGCTCCCCGCGGAGGCGGAGTCCATCGAGATCGTGGCGGGGCCCGGGGACCTGGCAGAAAGCGGCGACCTCCTGACCCTCGAGGCACACCTCCTCGACGCCTGGGGCAATCTCTGCTACGATGGCCCGTCTGGTGATTGGACGGTCGGCGTATCCGAGTACCGCGATGGACCGGTTCCGCTGGTCGATCCGCGCTGGACGCTGAGTGTAACCGGCACGAGCATTCCCGGCGATGGAACCTTCACCTTCAGCGTGCGCGCGACAAACGACACGTCGAGTCCCATCTACGATGCCCGGATCGCGTTCTTCGTGGGAGCGGGGCACATGGTCGTCGTCAGTGAGCCGTTCACCATTCCACCAAGGTAAAGGCATCGTTGAGGAGCGGGGCCCGCATCAGATATGCGGGCCCCGGGACGGAGGCCCGGTTGCGTGTTTCACGGATCCCGATGACATGTCTCCCGATGCTCCGGGGGCGTGAGAGAATGGGTGAGATCCTGTAATGTCTCGCTCGAACCCGTCTCCTTTATACTGTATGGAAAACGGATCACCCGGGGACATCCACAAATGCCCTTGAACTGGTGCCGTCGAAACTCCAGGCCCGTTAGGGTAGCCATGCCAATCTGTTGGCGGTCTGTGGTTGCAATGACTGAAAGACTAACTGAAATGCGATTCGAGGGCGGAGGCGACGACGGGTGACACCTGCCGGTTGCACTGGCGGTGGTCACTCCCTGAAGTGGTTTACGGAGAGGGGACCGATTGGATGTATCGCTCCAAGAGATTGAGGATGTTGGCTGGCTTCCTGGTACTATTTATGCTCTTCACGCTTACACCACCCGCTGTGTCGGTAGCAGCCGGTGCAGAAACAGAGGATGAGCTCTTTCTTTCCATTGATGAGGCAGAGCCCGATGAGGAGGTGGTACCTCCGCCAGATGATGACGAACCGGATCCTCCCAGGGCCGACGGAATCATCGTGAAGTACCGTGCGGGCTCTATGGTATCATTGGCAGCAGAGGGGCCGCCGGTCCATCTCCCCGATGGAGGCAACCTGGTGCACCTGAGACCGGGTACAGGCCAGGACATGGCCCAGGAGCTCCAGGCCCTGCGCAGTCACCCGGCCGTAGAGTATGCGATCCCCAACTACATCCTCTCGAGCCAGGCCAGTCCGGATGATCCCCGCTACGACGAACAGTGGAGCCTGCCTCGCCTGCAGGCGGAAGGGGGCTGGGAGACGTTAACCGATTACCTGGGAGAGGCTGAGGATGCCCGCCCCGTCACCGTGGCCGTCCTGGATACGGGCATTGACGGGACCCACGAGGACCTGCAGGGGCGGGTTTTGGCAGGGTACAACGCTATTGCCAAGACGGACATTGAGGCCGGGGCCATGTCCGACGATTCGTCCAACTCCCACGGCACCATGGTCGCTGGGATTATCGCGGCCAACACGGACAACAACACCGGGATTGCCGGGGTGACCGGGAGATTTCCCGTGAACCTGGTGCCCGTGAAGGTCCTGGATCGCAACGGTTACGGCACCATGATGGACGTGGTTGAGGGCGTTCTCTGGGCCGTTGACCAGGGGGCCGAGGTGATC